>JBHJOU010000051.1:0-2549 GCA_050329355.1 Rivularia sp. (in: cyanobacteria) | reverse complement strand
AAAGAGGATTTGTCAAATTATTCTTTTTTAAGGCTCTTTTGACGTTCATTACATCTACTTCATCATCTTCTACCAAAAGTAGATTTAAAAATTTTTCCTCCATTTTTATTTCCTAGTTTTGTTTTGTTCAAATTGTTTTCAGCTTTATTTGCAGGATACTAAATTCCAATTTTTATCGCTTCATCTAATGGTAATAACTACACAATATTAATTCTTATTCTTGAGGAAGAAATAAACAAATAAATCATAAATACAATGAGTAATTACTAATGCACTTGATTGTACAAGTAGTTAGGCTTGCATTATTTACATAATTACTCGTTAATTATATAAGCCCTGACTCTTCCCTCCCCCCAATGAAATGTTTAATTTATTTTGCACAAGTACTTATTATACTCCTTACATTCTTTGTTTAAGCCAGGTAAACCGGAAAGTTGTTCCTTTCCCAACTTGGGATTCTAAAGTAATCGTTCCTCCGAATTCGTTAACTATTCTCTTGACTATAGCCAAACCGATACCAGTATTTTCTCGTTTGTCTCGCGCTTCTAAGGTTTGAAATATCACAAATATTTTATTGTGATATTGTTCTGCAATCCCAGCACCGTCATCTGAAACTGCAAATTCGTAAAAAATATCTTGTTCTTTGACTTCAATACTGACTTTACCATCTGGGCGATGGTGATGTTTGACAGCATTACTAATTAAATTACTAAAAACCTGTTGTAAAGGAATTCTTTCTGTCAGCAAGGTAGGCATTTGTCCGACAATCTCAATGGTAAACTCTTGAGGAGGAGCAATGGAGTCAATTATTTCTGCTAGAAGTTGACTAACATTGACGATTTCCGGTTCGGTTTTGATTCTTCCGATGCGGGAGTATTTTAAAAGTCCGTTAATCAAAGCTTCCATACGATGAACTCTTCCCCGTAATAAGTTCATTTGCTTTTGTGTATCCGCAGTTATCACTTCTTGTAAATCTTCCTCAATCCACTCCGATAAATTTGCGATCGCTCTGAGGGGTGCTTTCAAATCGTGGGATGTGACATAAGCAAACTGATCTAATTCTTTATTACGTTTTTCTAACTCTCTGGTAGTTTGCAACAATATCAAATTAATTTGAGCTAATTCATCAGCTCTAGATTGTAAAACAGCTTCCGTTTGTTTGCGTTCGGTAACATCATTGAGGGTACCATAAACACCAATTTGTTCACCATCGGAATTATTTTCCAATTGTGCGTACATTTCCAACCAACGGAAATTACCATTTTGAGTCAGAATGCGAAATTCATATTGAAAATTTTCTTTTTCTCCTGAAATTACTGATGCAAATAATTTTCTACCCTCAACTTGTTCTTCTTCTCCATACATCAAATTTGTAAAGGATTTAGATAAACTTTCTTCTACACTAAAACCAGTAATATCAATCCAAGCTGCACTCAAGAAAGTCCAACAACCCGCTTTATCTATTTGAAAAACGACTTCTTTAACGCTATTAACTACATTTCTATACAATCGTTCACTTTCTGCTAAAGCTGTTTCCATGCGTTTACGTTGGGTAACATTATCAAAAGCCACACCAACCAAGTTACCTGGTAAAGGAAAAGCAGTTACTTCAAAAAATGACCGAGAAATTCGTTCGTCACCGTAAGGAAATTCTCCTAAATTTTTAACTTGCTTGGTTTTAACTACTTGAGCATAAGTCTCTAGCTGTATGAGATGTTCTTCATTTAACATACTAGGAAAACATTCCTCTATTGGCTTACCAAGATAATTTTGGATATCTAAACCCAACATTCGCGATGCCGCAGGATTTGTAGTTACCAACTGAAAACTGGTAATATCGTTGAGGTCATCCATTTGCCAAATACACAAACCAATTTGGATGTTTTTGACAATATCTTCATAAATTTTGACTTCTGCTCTTGCCGATTGCTCGCTTTCAATTAACTCATCTTTACGTCGATTTGATTCTTCTAATTGCGCTGTTCGTTGTCTAACTCGTGCTTCTAATTCTTGATTCAAACGTACAATTTCTGCTTGGGCTGCTTTGCGATCGCTAATATCTTGATGGGAACCAATCATCCGAATTGCAACTCCAATTTGATTCCACAAAGCCATACCACGAGCTAAAATCCATTTATAGCTACCATCTTTACAGCGTAAACGAAATTCAACCTGATACTGAGGAATTTGATGGTTTAAGTATGCTTTCCAAGTTGCTTGGGTTAATTCAACATCTTCTGGATGAATCAGATTTTCCCATCCTTCATAGCTGTTTTCTACTTCCCCATCTTCATACCCCAGCATTTCTTTATATCGAGTCGAGAAAAACACTTCGTTAGCAGCAATATTCCAGTCAAATATACCGTCTCCTGTACCCTGCAAAGCAAGTTGCCAACGTTCTTCACTTTTTTGTAGCGCTTGAATAATTTGTTTTTTCTCAGTAATATCACGACCTTCGGGAATCAATAATTTTACTTCTCCCTGTTCGTCAAATACAGGTTTCAGAGAAAAATCAATAGTAGTTACTTTATCTCCAGCCCCAAATAAAT
>JBHJOU010000298.1:0-6726 GCA_050329355.1 Rivularia sp. (in: cyanobacteria) | reverse complement strand
GAGGAACAAGTATGCTGAGAATGAAGATTCAGAGCATAATCGCGTAACTGTTCTACTGGACACGCTAAATAACGAGCTACATACAGTGATGCTAATAAAGTCGCACCAATCAACCCAATTGTCAAAACAAACAAAATTAGTTTGATTTCTTTCAAGCCGTACAAAGCGTTATCCAAACTAGTAACAGCTAAAATTACCCATTTTTGCTCACCATTTTCAACTGGGCTGTTAATAGCTGTATATCCAGCAAGTAACAGACTACCTTCTTTTTCAAAAAATAAATCTACAGAATCTTTACGTCCAGATATGGCATTTTTGACGATGGTTTGTAATTTTTTTGCATCTACGTGTTCCGTAATATTTGTACCTACTCTTTGAAAAATTGGGTGTGCCAAAATTGTCCCATTTTCTGCAATTACGACTGTAGAAGCTGTTAAAAAACCAGGATTATGTTTAATTTTTTCATGCAATATTTGCGACTGCATATTTAAGGTATAACGCAATTTACCTTGAGTATCATAAACGGGAGAAGACAAGTTCAAATGTAGCTTTAAAGACTGCTCTTTTAAACTATTTACGTTCAAATTTTTCGGTAAAATTGGCTCAATTTGAACTTTCTTTTGATCAAACGAAAAATTATTCAAATTAGTTAATTCTTGATCACAATTTCCAGTAATAATCTTACCGTTATCAGGATTTGTTAATTGAATACACTTAATTGTTTTGGGTAATTGTTGGGCTAATTGAGTAACAAATTTTTCCACTAACTGAGGCTTACCTGATTGAAGAACTGTTGTTTGGGAAGCAATTGACAAGTTACTTCCGAGCATATCAATAGTATCGACAATATTCTCTCCTTTGATGATGGCAGTTTCGGTCAAATTATGACGCGCACTTTCTATTAAGCTAGAACGTGCTTTTTGATATACGACAAATTCACCTATCAATAAGATTGGTACTGATAGCAGTAATATCTTTGATACTAGAATTCGGCGAAATGATGATTGACGAAAATTCACCATTGGCATTCTCTGATAAATATCTGCAAACTAAAACAGTACAATAAAGGTTATTCAACAAGTTAATGTACTTCTATTATTAAGTTGATTAATCCTAATAATCAAGTTATTAAATTGCTGCTGACTAAAAAGAAGTGGTAGATACAAATTTTTACAATAAAACAGGATTTTTGTGATATTGCTCATTGACAATTATTTATGACAATTAAATTGACTTCACTTATACGATAATTTTTTAATCACAGATGATAGAAGTTGCAATTTTGCGATCAGACACTGTTTGTGATCAAACAATTATCGTTGAATCGATTGCAAAAAATAATTGATCTCAAATAGTCGGTTGCAGGCTTTGAATTTAATTACATGAATTACCTAATTAGGGAATTAGCAGCAGATTATACTCAATTCATATTTACTATCTATATTTATTTCAATTATTTTTATTAGCATTCCGAAAAGATCAATATCCCTAATATCTATAAATTTGATGACACAGCGATCGCAACTTCATATCACAGTGGTTTTGGCAATGAGTGCAGATGGTAAAATAGCAGATATTTCGCGTTCTGCGGCTAGATTCGGATCAATTAGCGATAAAGCACACCTAGAAACACAAATTGCTGCAAGGGATGCTGTTTTATTCGGTGCTGGTACTTTACGAGCCTACGGTACGACTCTAACTGTGTCGCATCCAGACTTATTACAACATCGCAAAGACAATGGTAAGCCACCCCAGCCCATACATATCGTTATTTCTAATTCCGGTAAGTTTAATCCAGATTTACGCTTCTTTCAACAGCCAGTAGAACGTTGGTTAATCTCAACTGCCACAGGAGCGATGTTTTGGCAATCAAGACCGGAATTTAAACGTATACTGATATTTGAAACGCCATCATGTTCAGTTGACATTTGTGCAGCATTACAACACTTAACTATTTTGGGCATAGCACAGTTAGCAGTTTTAGGTGGCGGAAAATTGGTAGCGAATCTTCTGGAATTAAATTTGATTGATGAAATGTGGCTGACTGTCTGCCCTTTAATTTTGGGTGGTGAAGATGCTCCCACACCAGTCGGAGGTAGAGGATTTTTAGCCGCAGCAGCTCGAAAATTACAACTTATAGAAGTTCGTACCGAAAACCAAGAAGTATTTCTTCATTATTGCCTGCAACAATTCCCAGATTAGATTACTCTAAATAAAGCTTTTGTTAAGTTTTGTGTATTCAACAACCATGGTGGAAAAAATTAAGCCGAGCTATTCTCTCACCTGGATTAACAGTGTTATCGAAGTACCTTCCGAAGCTTGGAATGCTTTGGCTATCCCGCTTCCCTCTCCTTTTTTTGAGTGGGATTGGTTAAACAATCTCGAATCTTCCGGTAGTGCTACTGCTCAAAGTGGTTGGTTACCCAATCACCTAACATTATGGCGAGATAGAACGCTGATTGCTGTTGCTCCACTATATATCAAAGGACATAGTTATGGAGAGTTTGTCTTTGACCATCAGTGGGCAGAGTTAGCTCATCGTATTGGAGTACAATATTACCCTAAGATGCTCGGTATGTCCCCATTTACTCCAGCGGAAGGTTATCGATTTTTAATTGCACCAGGAGAAGATGAGGAGGAAATAACTTCCTTATTAATACGTGAAATAGATTCTTTCTGTAAAAAGCAGTGTATCAGCGGCTGTAATTTTTTGTATGTAGATCCGGATTTTCGTCCAATATTAGAACGTCACGGTTTTACAGCTTGGCTACACCATAACTATATCTGGCAAAACCAAGGCTTCACTAATTTTGATGATTATTTAAGTGCATTTAATGCTAATCAGCGTCGCAACATCAAACGGGAACGAAAAGCCGTCACAAAAGCTGGTTTGGAATTAAAACCATTCACTGGTGATCAGATTCCCCAAGCTTTTTTTGGTTTGATGTACGATTTTTACGCTGATACCTGTGATAAATTCGGATGGTGGGGTAGTAAATATCTCACAAAACGGTTTTTTGAATCTTTATATCAAAACTATCGCGATCGCGTCGTATTTTTTGCCGCTTATAGCGAACAAGATAATACTCAACCTGTGGGAATGTCTTTTTGTTTGTATAAAAACGATAAAATGTATGGACGTTATTGGGGTAGTTTCCAGCAGATCGATTGCTTACATTTTGACGCTTGTTATTATTCACCTATTGAATGGGCAATTAAAAATAATATCCAAGTTTTTGATCCCGGTGCTGGTGGAAGACACAAAAAACGTCGCGGCTTCCCGGCTACTCCAAACTACAGTCTACACCGCTTTTACAACAATCGTTTGGGAGAAATACTCCGTCGTTATATCAATGAAGTAAATCAACTAGAACAACAGGAAATTGAAGCAATTAATCAGGAGATTCCTTTTAAGGTTGAAGGTTAAAGGTTGAAGGTTAAAGGTTGAAGGTTGAAGGTTAAAGGTTAAAGGTTAAAGGTTAAAGGTTAAAAACCACTATCCACTATCTACTAACCACTAACTCCTAACTCCTAACTTTATTTCAAGTGTGTGATAACCCTTAAGATGTAAGTTTTTTTAGTAATTATGAATCTACGTGATAATTTAACAGCAATTGATGACAAGCTTTCTCAAAGACACATTGATTTAGATCCTGCGGGATATTTTATTATTTACATTGACCGTCAAGAAGGACTCATTTTTGGGAAACATTTTACCAACATTATTGACGATCGCGGTTTAGCCGTCGATCCAGAAACGGGAAAGATAATTCCTGCCAAAGGAAAAATAGAACGAAGCCACACAACAGTATATTCTGGTAGAACAGCGAAAGAATTATCTGTAAAAATTTTTGAAGAAACTCAGCCCTGTCCGATAACCATGTTTGATCATGCAGCTTATCTCGGTAGAGAATTTGTCCGTGCCGAGATTGCTTTGTTGACAGGACAAGAGTATGTTCAAGATTAATTAGGAAATTGGAAATTGGAAATTGGGAAAGATGGGGTTATGGGGAGACAAGGGGAAAAATAACTCCTAACTCATAACTCATAACTCCTAACTCCTAACTCCTAACTCATAACTCCTAACTATTCCTTATTCCCTTCTGATGATGGCTGGAAAACTAAATAGATATAGTATGTTGCCATGGGAATTACGGTTGCTGCAATCAATAATCCGATTACCCAAGCGGTTGCGTTTCCTTGGTTGGTTTCTTCGGCTTTGGTAAAGGTTCCTTCTACCTGTACTTCATTGGTAATTTGTGGAGGCCCCGGATCTTGTTCCCCCGAAAGTACGGTAACAAGACGTTCTTGTGCATCTAATAATGCTTGATTGTATTTGTTACCGTTACGCAACGGCACTAAAACGGTTTCTGATGCGATGCTTTTGGCGATATCATCAGACATGATAGATTTGACTTGATCGCCGGTAATAATGGCGGTTCCGTTGGTTACGGAGTCAATTGTTAATAAAGTTTGATTTGCTTGTGCTTCTTTTGTTGGAAACCATTTTTCAAATAGAGCTTTGGTAAAACTTTCGGGAGTTTCCCCATAATCTAAACGACGAATAGTTACTATTCTGACTTCGTTTCCTGTCTGCTTAGCCAATTCATCGAAGGCACTACTGATTTTACCTTGATTAAAACGGCTGATTAAATCTGCTTCATCTACAATCCAAGTATCTGAAGTCAGGTTTGGTATGTCATACACACCCGTAGCGAAAGCGGGTACTGCAAACACCGAAGAAACGAATATCATGATCGCTAGCGATAAAATCAGCTTCGCGATATTTTTTTGCCAACTCAAGAAGTGGTTGAGCAGCTGTTTCATAGCAAAAAACCACTATAGGACTTTTCACCAAAAATACTACATAAGTACGATCAAAGTCTCGTTTTCAGCAAGTTTTTCGATTAAATGTTTGTAGTTGGGCTTTAGCCCTTAATTTACAACGATAAATCGCAACTACAAACCCATCAAAATTAATGATGTGAACTATTATATAGCAATCCTATTTGTATGTATCGAAATCACGGTGTTCAGATCCCCGACTTCTTGAAGAAGTCGGGGATCTAAATTTTCATATATGATTTAGGATTGCTATAACAATCTAATAAATAGGAAGAATTCCTATTTTCAATTATTTTAATCGAATAACATAAAAATTTTTATACATAAATTTAATTTATGATTTTCCGATTGAATACATATTCGATGATAATCCAAGAAGCTTTCTAATTGAATAGAGGTATTAAAATTATTAAAATACTTTTGATTATAGTAGTTTATTGTACTGATAAATTCATGATTATCAAGTATATATTAGAGCATAAGAGAATTAGGTTATCAGGTGTAATCCAGGAGGCATTAATTAAGATTTTTTGTATTTTATTTGTTAAAACTAATTCTCAGAAGTTGACATTTGTGAAATTATTGAAATTATTGAAATTATTGAAATGAATTATCTAATTGCAGTTTATTCAAACCGAATCCAAGCAGAAGCAGCTTATACTGCTTTGGAAGAAGTAGGTTTACCTACTAAACAAATTAGTATCTTGGGTGCTGGTTACAAAAGTGCCGACGAATATGGATTAATTAACCCAAATCAAAAAGCTAAAAATAACGCCCAACGTCTTAATTACTGGCTTCTTCCTTTCGGATTTGCTGCTGGTTATGCTTTCAATTTATTGACAAATATCGAAATAATTCCCAATGCTGGTATTATTAACCCGATTATTGGAGGCTTATTAGGAGCAGCTTCCGGTGTATTAGGTGCTTTTGTTGTTGGTGGTAGTGTAGGGCTGACAGTTGGTAGTGGAGATGCTTTAATTTATCGCAATCGCTTGAATGCTGGAAAGTATTTAATTATATTTGAAGGTTCTGAAGAATTAGTCAAACAAGCAACTAATATATTGCGTTCTTTTGAACCTGAAAATATTCAAGGTTATGCGGAAAATTAAAGTTTGCTATTTACTAGCATTAAGAAACCGAACTTTTCCACATTTGAAATTGCGATAAATTATCAGATAAATTTGTTTGTATCTACCTGGGAATTAATTCCCAGGCTCATAGCAAAAGTCTACTAAAATAGACTGAAGATAAAAAATAATTACGATAATATACTAATTAAAAATAATTAAAAGTCATAACAAAATTTAGTTTATACAAATAATCGAAATCTTGCTAAAACAGTTTGAATTGTTTGTGATAATATTTTATTTAATTCTTTACTGTCTTTGAACTGCATTATTTGAGTTGTAGTTAAATCAAAAGGAAATTGTCCATTTTTATCCTCACGCTGCATTTGTGCGAGTAAAATTTGTTCAGAACGTTTACTTTGAATAGCGTAACCGATTTCAATACAAGTATTCGCACTTGGAAGCAACAACGGTTTTTCCTTACCGTTGTCAACACTCGTAATCGGTGTCGCATCCGCAATAAACAAGAGACTTCTGCGAATTTTTCGCATCATACTGCTTCCCAAACGCATTGGAGCATCTTTGGGACGAATTGACTCGATTAACTTCAACGGAAGTCGCGATCGCAAATTCAATTTATCCAAACTATCGAGCAATCCTTCACGTAAAGCATCACTAGCTTCAGGATACTCATTTTGATAACTCAAAAAAATCGTTGGTTCCAATTGAGCCAACAAAGCCTGCTTAGTAAAATAAATCTCATGACTAATTAGATCGATGTTGGCTACACAATAACCACCACTACCTTCAATAT
>JBHJOU010000881.1:0-2636 GCA_050329355.1 Rivularia sp. (in: cyanobacteria) | reverse complement strand
ATGATTTGAGACGTAACGCCCGGCTACGTCTCTACAAAAGTTTTTAATTTACTACAAAACTTAACTTACCAACTTGATCGCTCTTTGTTTCAAAGCTTCCGCAGTCAAACCGTTAAATGCCATTAATTCACCTGCACTTGAAGTAGTTTCTCCGCGTTTCCATGCAAAAGTGTCTCTTGGACAATTACTTCTTAGCATTACGGGTTCTAACATCGCTGCTGCACCGCCAGTAACACCAATTAAGGCATCTCCATCAAACATTTCGGTAAATTTAGCATCATCGATAAAATCGCCGTCTGCTTGCGAACAGATATCCCAAGCTACATCTTGGGGACGATATAAACGACGGGGGTTAATTATGGAAACGATTTTGACTCCTATACCTTGTTGTTGTAATAATTCCGCAGCTTCATATACTGGCTTTAACATCATATCGCCAATAACTGCAAAGACAACTTGTTTATTGCCGGTGGTTTCTTGTAAAACTATCGCACCATCTTTTAAAGCTTGACGGGTTTGTTCAAAGGTGGTAAGAATCGGTAAAGGTGATTTACTCGCGGTAATGACAATTCCCTTATTTTTAGTAGTTAACGCCCATTCGTAACAAGCTTGAATGCTATTGGCATCAGTGGGGAAAAGTGGGAAAATATTGCCATTACGCATCATCGAAGCAAAGTAAGCCTCGATTTCGGGACGTTGATGAGTCCATCCATTACGTCCTTGTTCTAATGCACCAGCGGTAAATAAAGTTATTGTAGAAGGTGTAGAACGACGTAATTCTGCCATTGCTTGAGTTACAGTTTGCCAAATTGGTAAACCGTTGATGGCGAAGGATTCGTAAGAACACCATAAACTGCGTCCTCCCATCAAGCATAAACCAGCAGCTAAACCAGCACAAGCATCTTCGCTCAAGGGTTCGTAAACTTGTCCTTGGGGAGCTTGGTTGTAAGTGTCATCTGTCGTTGGGTGGATAATTTTTAAAGCTTGGTTAATATTACCAATACCGGATGCAGCGTTTCCGTCAGCGTTGGTAACTAAGAAATTTTTGTCAGCTTGTCCGACTTTCCCTACTAAAATTCCCATAGCCGTAGTAGAAACTTTGGCTTCTCCACCAACTTCAAACTCTTGCAAAGGTAACTCACCTATTTCAGGTAATTGTAACTCAAATTCTGTCACCGCAGTTTTTCCAGCCGGGCCACCACCAGCGCGATCGCAATTTGTTCGCACTAATTCCCAAGCTTCTACGGGTAGAGCGCGTTTTTTCAATGCTTCTACGATATGAGGTGCATCTAAAGTATCATTGGGATAAAGGTTGTGGGATTTGGAACCTGTAGCGTGAACTCCCGCACCTTTGAGTTGTTTAATTATAAATACGGTTAGTTTACCACCAAGGGCAGATTTTGCGGCTCGTTCGACTCCTTGAATTACGGATGAAGTAAATGCTAATCTTTGCTCAAAGGAAAATTCGGTACTATCAACATATTCCCCTGGTTGATTTTGGTCGTCAAAGTCTTTAGCATTAACTAAAATGACTTCCTCAAAACCGTTTCCACGCCAATAGTTGATCATTTCTTCGTTGGTTTTCAACGAAACCATACTGTGATGTTCCTGACTATAACCATTCCACACCAACACGGGGAGAAAATTGGTAATTTTGGGGAAAGCGGTGTTAAAGTGTGCTATGGAACTGATGATATAAGGTTCTCCTAAACCTCCATCACCAACAGTAAAGGGGAATAATTTATCTTGATGCAAATAAGCCGCAGCCATTGCAAAATGTTGCCCTTGACCTAAAGGACCCGCAGGTGCAAGAATACCAGGTATCATTCCCGAAAGGTGTCCGAGTAGTCCGTGTTTTTCGCGATAACGTTCCCGTAATTGTTCCACCGTCATAATACCCATGCCTTCTAGGGAACGGTCAAGAAACATGGCACTATAAAATCCAGGGGCATGATGTCCCACTTCGGTGATAATATTCTTGTAACCCAGCATGACTAAAGCAGCGTAAGCTTCTGCTTGAGATGCAAAACCACCCGGATGTCCTGAAGCTTTACTGCCAGTAATTTGTAATGTTAAATAACGTAAAGCATCAGCATAAAGTAAAGTTTGGTAAATTGCTGTTGCATTTTGAGTATCGCTAATCGCAGTTTTACCTTCTTGGATAGCGCTTTGTTTACAGTATTGATCAAAATCGGGTAAAGCTTCCCCAAAATATTGAATACCTTCACAAAACTTGGGAATTGATGTTGCTTTGGGTGTTGTTGCTGTCATGCCGATTACCTTGTGTATGAGGAGAAACTCTATATTTTGGTTTAACTTAACCCAAATTTTACAACTTTACGGTAAAGAGGGCTAATTGTGATTTCTCAAGTCATACATAAATAATTTCAATAAAGGCAGTAGGGAGTAGGGAATGGGGAATAGGGAATGGGGAATAGGGAATAGGGAATGGGGAGTAGGGAGAATTGTTGTAAAAACCCGACTTCTTACCCCACAATTATTGGGGAAACTGCATACTTTGACACTCTGCCCTCTAAAGAGAGGCAGATTCTCTAAGACTTGCTTAAAAGGGATAGTCAAATATCCCCCTAGACGCTCAAAACAACTAACAATCATGTTGCTGCAATTGCGCTTAC
>JBHJOU010000472.1:0-3888 GCA_050329355.1 Rivularia sp. (in: cyanobacteria) | reverse complement strand
ATCTTAAACTGAGATGTCCAGCATCTTTGCAATCTCGCTTTTCTCAAATATCTGGGTTTTGTAGAAACAATCTTTTGGAGTGAATAAACATGATTAAAAGTTTTCAGAATTTAGTGCTTGCGATTGCTTTAATAATAGTTGGTACATTAATTTCTCCTTCAGTAGCACAAGCAGGTGAACTAGGTGGAATTGATATGGATAGACATTGCACAAGCGTTGGTCACGCCAGGGGCGAATTACTAGAGCAAACACCTTTCGGATGGCGTTGCATTGCCAATGATGGGCGGCGTGTAAGTATTGATGTAGATAGTGCGTGTCGAAGTCAATATAATAATCAGCGTGCTGTTGGACGACGTAGGAATGATACTGACCCTTACTCTTGGTATTGTACTGACGACTAAGTTTTGAGTTATGCGAGTATCCTTCTAAGGAAGCAAGCGATGACGGATTAACCCTATGAATGTCACTTTGGAAAAAGGCAGTTGCTCCCGTTGCTGAAAGGCTTACGGAGATTGAATTTTCCTGTTTTATCAAGAGTAGGGGGTTTAATACCCCGATTCCTATGCGTCGCCAGTTTTGAGTTGGGGTCTGAATCCCCATCTCAAAACCCCCCTTCTTTCTTCTTCCTTCTTCCTTCTTCAACTACAATTTTTAGTTTTTATTAGTGCGATCGCAATCTCCTGTAGGTTGGGTGTCAGCGAGTGCGTAACCCAACATATGATATTGGAAAAATAAAGATTCTTTAAATCACAAAAATATCTAAATTCAACAATTAAGAGAAGCTTCAAACCAGTTATAAAATGTTGGGTTACAACGCAAATCTAGATTTTTCATCTCGCTGCAAATATCTCTTGTGCGTTTCCACCCAACCTACAAGACTGAAGGTTGATGAGCGTGCAATGTTTTTTAGTACAAGTGCGATAATATTGATTTAGTCAGTTGTTGGATCGGGAGCAATCGTGATTACACAGTTCAACATCAACGATACATTGCTGCAAGAGGCACTTTCCCTGGATGACCAGATAAGCGTTGATGCCCTGGTCGAAACCGCGCTGCGGGAATATATCCAACGTCGCAAGCGACTCAAAGTGTTAGACCTCTTTGGCACTATTGATTATGACCCAGACTACGACTACAAACAGCAACGTCAGCAGGCATGAGCGTCATAGTTGATAGTTCTGTTTGGTCACTGGCTTTGCGTCGGAGAACCCTACCCGATTGTTCCCCTGTAGTCACCCGATTACGGGATTTAATTACCAATGACCAAGTTGCTTTGCTGGGTGCGATTAGGCAAGAAATCCTTTCTGGCATTCGCAGTTCGGAACAGTTTACCCGTCTACGAGATTACCTGCGGATATTTCCAGATATGGAACTCTTACCTGAAGACTACGAACTCGCCGCAGAGTTTTTTAATACCTGCCGTAGCAATGGTATCCAAGGTTCAAATACTGATTTTTTGATTTGTGCAGTTGCCCATCATCGAAGCTACAGCATCCTCACAACCGATAACGATTTTCAGAGTTTCCAAGCACACATTCCTCTTATTCTATTGAGTGTTGAAGGTTAGTGCGATCGCTATTTTTGTAGATTGGGTTGACATAAGGAAACCCAAGATTATTTGTATTAATTTCAATCCCATAACCTTTGAATGGGATAAGCATCAAATTTGACATCTCGGCTAATCAAGATAAAAGAGTGATTAATCGCTTGAACAATTAACATTCTATCAAAGGGATCGCGATGATTTAATGGTAAAGTAAGTGCTGATTATAATTCAATATCTTTATTGATAATAGGTAAGATTTGAATATTTATAGACTGTAATTCTTGAGATAAATCTTCAATAGGTCGATGTATTTGCAACTTGCCTATACTAATTTTAATAGCAATTTCCCATAGGCTCACTATACTAAAATACAAGCTTTCTTTGGCATCAATAATATCCTTGGCTTTAATCGTTAGATTAGTATCACCTAGTAAATACCAAAGAAAAGCATGAGTATCTAAAATATATTTCATGTTACATATATTCTAACAAATCTTCTAATGGTTCATCAAAATCATCTGACATAATGATTTGACCTGCCCAACTACCGTAAGCCCGATCGGCTTCCATCTTTTCCTGAGATTGTTTATTATCTGGATATTTTTCTCTTAAATATTCTGCATAATGTAATAGCTCCATTTTCAGAGATTCAGGCAGATTAATAACAACTTTCCACAAAGCTAGTTCAATATTCATAAACTTTTATCTTAACCAGATTTTACTATTTATTATTTATTTTCTGATTCTATCAGAATGTAGTGCGTAGACGTAATCCGTCGTAGGCATCGCAGGTTTCGTAAACTTGGATTAACGGAAACTTAACGCACCAACTAAAGCCCAAACGAAGCAATTAGAACCTATTATTTTCCCAGTAACTCAAAGAATGTTTCTTTATCAATACCAATATCTTGAATCATACCCATTAGAGTACCTTTACTTTTATAAATTCTTTAGCTTTGACACTGGGAAAATTACTCATGCTAAGATGCTTAATGGCTTAACAATTAAATTTTCTTTGGGAATTGACAGATTCTCAGCCTTTAAGCTTTCAATATATAATTCAATAGCTTCTGTGATATTATCGATGGCTTCTTCAAAAGAATCTCCTTGAGAATGACAGCCTTTTAGGATAGGACAAAAAGCATGATAACCTCCATCTGATTCTTTTTCTAGAAGAACTGTGTAATTGTAAATTTGTTTGTTGTTGTCCATATATTTCCATCTGTTTACGATTTATCTACTTTTAACTTAGGACTAATACCATAATAAAGGCTTTTAGGTGATATTGGTTAAATAGTGCGATACGCTTCCAGCGTTAAGCGAAGCTTATCGCAATACAAGCGTAGGTTGGGTGTCAGCGAGTGCGTAACCCAACATATGATAAGTAAGTGGGTCAAATTAAATATAAAACCTCACCCTCAATCCCTCTCCTTACTAAGGAGAGGGAGCAGTACGGCAGGTGAGGTTTTATCTTATATTTAATTACGCCTACCTACTTATTGGAAAAATGAAGATTCTTTAAATCACAAAAATATCTAAATTCAACGATTAAGAGACGCTTCAAACAAGTTATAAAATGTTGGGTTACAACAGCAAATCTAGATTTTTCATATTGCTGCAAATATCTCTTGTGCGTTTCCACCCAACCTACAAGACTACTACAAGACTATAAGACTAATCATCAATGAGAAGATTTTCAAAAGGATAGTTCTGTTTCCAACGATAGGTATTAAAGTCACGTTTATCCACTGAAAAAATGCGTCCAGGCCCTAAGTGTTCAGCTAAAATTACAAGAGAAGCATCAGCTAAATCCATTGGAAGGTCTGCATATTTTTCCATCAGTTGGGTAATGCGAGAAGTATGATGAATTTCTAAATTGAAAACTGTAAATAATTCTTGGTCAAGACTATTTATAAATGTAGTTTGGGCTTTGACTCCTTTACGTGTGAGCAAAAGATAGCAGGTTTCTGTAACAACACACCAGGTAGTAATCAAGGTCTCATTGTATTGTTTTAGAGCTTGTTTTGCTCTTTGGTGGTAAGTGTCTTTTTGATCGATAAGAGCTAACCAAAATCCTGTATCAACGATGATCATATTTGGTAACTAATGTATTAGCCAGAATTTATTTATAGCTAGTAGATAAATTTTCTTCTACAGAACAACAGCCAATCAATCCAGATTCTTGAAACTTTTCATAAAGACTTTTTTCTTCACCATGATTTTCTGGTTCTGGTTTTGGATAACATTTTTTGAGTAACTTAATAAAGTCCAATAATAAGATTTTAGCTTCTTCTGGTAACGTATTAATATCTGCGTATATCTGTTCAAATTCAGGCATTCTA
>JBHJOU010000891.1:0-12931 GCA_050329355.1 Rivularia sp. (in: cyanobacteria) | reverse complement strand
GGGATGGGGAGATGGGGGGACAAGGGGATGTTAAGTAATAAGTAATAAATTCTTACTCCTAACTCATAACTCCTAACTCATAACTAGACATCTCCGGAAATTAATTATGCGTCATCCAGAAACCTTGTAGAGACGCGAAATTTCGCGTCTCTACATTCTTTTTCGGAGATGTCTACTCATAACTCATAACTCCTAACTCATAACTCCTAACTCATAACTCATAACTCCTAACTCATAACTCCTAACTCATAACTCTATCCCTGCTAACTGCTCCAAAGCGCGATCGCGATATTTTCCATAACGTTCGGGTTTACTTTTGATTTTTACTCCTAAGTCTGGCAAAATACCGAAGTTTGGGGGCATTGGTTGGAAGTGTTTGGGAGATGCGGAACTGATGAAGTCAAATAGCGCTCCCATCATGGTTGTGTTGGGCATGGTTAGGGGTTCTTTTCCTAAAGCGATTCGGGCGGCGTTTGTTCCCGCTAACCAGCCTCCAGCGGATGCAGCGCTATATCCTTCGGTACCAATAATCTGTCCAGCAGCTAGTAAAGTGGGACGTGATTTAAATTGCAGTGTGGGAATCATTAATTGGGGTGCATTGATAAAGGTGTTACGATGCATTACTCCCAATCGCACGAATTCGGCATTTTCTAAACCGGGAATCATCTGGAATATCCGCTTTTGTTCTCCCCAGCGCAGGTTTGTTTGGAATCCAACCATGTTCCACAGTTTGCCAGCTTTGTCTTCTTGACGTAACTGAACAACTGCGTAAGGACGTTGCTTTTTAATTTCTTCTCCTTCTGGAGTTGGTTTGTCAGGAGAATCATGACTCCATCCCGCAGTTGAAGGAGGAGTCAAACCTACTGGTTTGAGGGGACCATAACGCATTGTATCTTCTCCCCGTTGCGCTTGTTCTTCAATGGGTAAACAAGCTTCAAAAAATTTGGCGTTTTCTCGTTCAAAGCCTTTTAATTCAATTTGTTCAGCTTGACGCAATTCTGACCAAAATCGCAGATATTGCTGTTTATTCATGGGACAGTTGAGGTAAGCTGCTTCACCTTTATCGTATCGGGATGCCATGAAGGCAACGTCATAATTAATCGATTCTCCCACAACTATGGGACTGGCAGCATCAAAAAAGCTGAGATATTCCATCCCGGTAAAACGACTCAAATCTGCTGCTAAATCGGGACTAGTTAAAGGTCCGGTTGCTAAGACTACAATCCCTTCCGGAATTTCTCGTAATTCTTCCCGACGAAAATCTATTAAAGGATGGCTGCTCAAGGTTTCTGTCAAATCTTGACTAAATACACCTCTATCAACCGCTAAGGCTCCACCTGCGGGGACTTGATGCTCGTCCGCTTTGGAAATGACGATAGAACCGAGACGGCGTAATTCTTCGTGTAGCAAACCAGAGGCTCTATCACTTGCCATTGCTCCAAAAGAATTGCTACATACTAACTCCGCTAAATGCTCCGTATGATGCGCTCCTCCGAAACGTTGCGGACGCATTTCATAAAAAATTACTGGAATTCCAGCACGAGCGATTTGCCATGCGGCTTCGGTTCCAGCGAGTCCACCACCAATTACTATTATCGGATTCATGTTTTAGATTACTAAATTTTAGATTTTAGATTTTAGATTTTAGATTACTAAATGTTAACTTTTGGAAGCGCGATACTCGTAGAAGATGCATGAACTAAAACTACCTTAACTTCAATCACCCACAAAGCATTTATGAACTACCTAGACACTCCGCTTCTGCTACGTGGGTTTCTCACGTTTCGTCTGTCACATTTTACATCTTGCATCATAGAAACTTATCGTTAAAATAATTACTAATTGTTTGACTTAATTCTTACCCGCCTGGGACTGCAAGTTCCAGTCTGATAGGAGAAGTCCATTAAAATGGACTAAAATTATTGTATTTTTATATTAGTACTATTTTATTTATATTTATTTATTTATATTTATTTATATTTTTGATTGTGTAGTTGATTATGCGTAAGATGCAATATATGAGACATTCAACATAAGCATACCTCAGTGTAAACGTATAGGGAGAATTCCTCATCTGGCTAAATTGTAAATGATGACTCCTATGCTCCCAATTAGGATTATCAATTACCATTAAATAAATTATTAATTTAGTTATAGTTAACACTTCTATTTTATAGTAACTGTATGGTAACTTGGTTGTGATTTTTGTCCAAAGCAAATTCTTATATATATTTCTTGATATCGGGGTGTTTATTAAGAATGGAAAACTTGCAAATAAAGCGTTTGGTCGAAAATATTCATGTTGGATTGCTTCCTAAAATTCACATAGAAAGTGTCCATCCCCACGAACCGATAAAAGTTCGTCATATACCCGAACCATGGATACTTATTGGTACGGGAAATTATGCAGCGGTAATTTATCATCCGGATTTTCTAGATGTAGTTGTAAAAATTTATGCGCCAGGAAGAGATGGTTTTGAGGAAGAAGTAGAAGTTTACAAACGCTTGGGCAAACATCCTGCTTTTTCGGAATTATTCTATGCTAAAGATGGCTTTTTAGTATTGAAACGGCTACATGGAACTACTATATGGGACTGTATTCAACTTGGTATTAGGGTTCCGCAGCGAGTTATAAAAGATATTGACAAAGCTTTAGATGACGCTCGAAGTTGCGGTCTTTTTCCCCACGATGTCCATGCACGCAATGTAATGATGTATGAGGGTAGAGGATTAGTTATAGATATATCAGATTTTCTCCAAGAAGAATATTGTTCTAAGTGGGATAGTTTAAAGAAAGCATATTATTGGGTATATCTACCTTTTATTTATCCGATAAAATTACGAGTACCGCTTTTTTTGTTGAATTTTATTCGTAAGGGTTATCGTTTTATATCTTCTTTGATCAAAAGAATCACCGGGAATTATAAGGATTTTTAGTTAATTTGTAAGAAAGGGAATAGGGAATAGTAGCAATTACTAATTACCAATTACCAATTACCAAAAATTATTTTTCAAAATAATAATCGTAACTATAAATATTCTATTAACTGTATTTAGTCAAACTTTACTTATACTGATATTGTGAGTCAAAGTATGAGTGATGCGAATCAATATGGTATTTTATTTAACTAAAATTAGGTAAAAAAGAAAAATCAAGATACTCATAAAAATAAGCATTGAGCAATATATCTTTAAGGGTAGGGAATAGTTCGTAATAAATATACTATCGGATGATGTCAAAATGTATAGTTGGGGATAGATTAAATAAGTGACAAAAAGTAGCAAAATTATATAATTTAGTATTAACTAATATTAAAACTCATGTATATCTAATTATGAAAAATATTGTATCCCATTATCAAAATATCAAAGAAAAACTGAAGTCTTCTCTAGAAGCTGCCGAGACAATCGAAGAAGTCGTAAAAATAGTCGAAAATGAAATCAATCGACTTACAGACTTGAATGGCGAATATATCAAAGAATTGACTCCACCACAAGCACGGCTTGCTAGAAATCTGTTGCAGGGGATAAAGGATAATTTGAGAATATTAACTTCGGTTGAATTACAAAATATAAATGTAGAGATTCCCGAACAGTCTTTTAATATTTCGGAAGTTCAAGCCGAGTTAAGTAAAAATATTTTATCTCCGTTGACAACAGCGATTCAAACCCAAAAAAATGTTCAAAATTGGACATCACCTGATTATTATAAACAGATATTTTTACAACCATTACAAAAAAGTCGTGTAGTTGTTAGTAGTTTACTTGCAGCAGGTTTAGCAGGAACTTTAGAAGGAGGGATAAATTGGGGTTTAGCAGGAGCGATAATCGGTTTGATTACGGGAGGTGTGTTTAGTAAAGTTATTAAACCAAAGCAGTCAAATGATACAGATATTAATTATCAGAATCAACTTATTAAAAATCAACCAAAAATAACTATAGATATCGATAAATTACTTGCTTATATATACCAAAATTTTCAATTGATAGACCAAACAATTGCTGGTTACGGTTCAAAAGAAGAAAAATTACCAGAATTAGGTTTAGAAAATAATTTAGATTTATTAGAGTATCTCCAAGAATTAATGGCTGATGCATTAGATGAACAAACTCAACTACCAATTCCAGTTCGTAGACGCATCGAACAAGCAATGACAATATTGAGAAATTATGGAATAGAAGCACATATTTATCAGCCTTCTTTAGACACAGAAAAATCTTGGGATATGTTCTATTTTGAACCGAGTATCGACCCAAATATTACCGATTATGTGACACTAAAACACGCTTTTGTCAAAGATGAACGGGTGCTTTTACCAGGAAGTGTTATCGAACCCGCATCATCTAATTAACATAAAAAAAGGTTTAGGAGATAATATAAACAAATGCAAGATTACCACAATACGAGAATAATTGGTTTCGATTTAGGACATGGAGAAACTGCATTAACGTGGGTACGTGCGGACAATCAAGAAACTAGCCCTCAAAGCTTTTTAATTAATAATCGTAAAAGCCAAATCACCGCGATCGCGCATCATCCGCAGCGGGGAATTATTATCGGGGAAATGGCTTGTCAGCTAGCTGATGCAACTGTTTTAGAAATTGCTTTTAAAAGCAGAAAATTTGACGATTTATCTTACCAAAGAACTATTAAGGAATTTGTTAACGCGATTTATCAACATTTAATTGATACAACTCAAATTCAAACTGAAGACACCAATTACTTTTTCGTTGGTTGTCCTTCGGGATGGTGGATAGAAGAAATTCAAACTTATCAACAGCTACTTTCGGAAACTGTACCTAATTCAACAATTGTAAAAGAATCGCGTGCGGCTTTGATGCACGCTAAAGAAAGTGGTATTTTTACGATTCAAGAATTAGAAAAATCGGTATTAGTAATTGATATTGGTTCTTCGACTACAGATTATACTTTAGTTAAAGGAATGTCGGATACACCGATAGATTTTGGACATGATTTAGGTGCATCTTTAATCGAAAAAGAAATTTTGAAGAAAACTGTGGAATTGCATCGCCAATATCGCGAAGAAAAGGAAGATATTTTAAAATTAGGAAAATATCTTGATGATGAAGAAATTTGGACATTAGCAGAAATAGAAAAATTAGAAACAATCTTTAAAGAAAGTCCTATATATAGAAATCGTTGCGAACTTCGTTGTCGGAAAGCTAAAGAAGAATACTTTAACTATCAAGACACTTATCAAGATGATTTAGTTAATGTTGGTAGTGAAGATATTCAGAGAAAGTTTAAATTTTCACCGTTAGTAAATGGGAAGATTATTAATGCGATTTTAAATAAACCTTTACCAGAATTAGAAAACAAAAGTTGGCGCGACGCATTCGCAAGTCAATTACAAATAGTAAAACAAAAATTAAACGAACAAGCTGTTATACCCAGTGCAATTTTACTAACTGGTAGCGCTTCCAAAATGGGTTTTGTTTTCGAGATTTGTCAGGAAGTATTTCCTAATTTACCTTGTAAACGCGATGGTGAACCTGAATTATGTATTGCTAGGGGTTTAGCACGTTGGGGAAGAGTCTATATTCGCACATCCGGTTTTATGGATGAAATTAGTAAATTTTTGGATGATGAATTAACGAGTATTGTCGGGAATCATGTACCATCTTTCCTTGATAAATTAGCCGCAGAATTAGCTAACGGTTTGGTAGAAGAAGTAGTTAAACCTTGTGTTAAATCTTGGAGAAATCGAGAAATTGTAACGTTGAAAAACTTAGAATTAGAAATTGAAAAACAAGCTAAAACTTGGTTGACGGGAAGTGATGGTAATGGTAAAGTCACCAAATGCTTATTAGCATGGCTAGGAAACGTACAAGATGAAGTCAGAGAAAAAACTGATATGATATGCAGTAAATATGGTTTACCTTTGGGTACATTTGGAAGTAAAACTATTGATTTGGGAGACCATACTGGAAAAGTTCCTACATCCATATCATTCGATGATTTCAGCGGACTTTCGGTATTTATCGGACACCTGGTTACGATTATTGTTGGTGTGGTTCTCGCTGGTTTATTCCACGTGATTATATTTGCTGGAATCATCGCTCCAATTATTGGGATTGTTGCTTATTTTGCTGGCCAATCATTAGTTAAAGAAACAGATATTCCCGGTTGGATACGTAAATTTGTTTCCGATGCTAGAATCAACGATTTAGCACGTCAGAAACAGCCAGAATTGCAACAGAAAATCTACGAAACCTTGACAAAAGACCCGACAATTGCCATTAAATTAGGTAAATCTATTAGTGAGTGGTTGAAAGAAACTGTACAGGAACAAGCTGATCGAGCG
The DNA here is from genome assembly GCA_050329355.1 of Rivularia sp. (in: cyanobacteria). Taxonomy (GTDB): domain Bacteria; phylum Cyanobacteriota; class Cyanobacteriia; order Cyanobacteriales; family Nostocaceae; genus Rivularia. Next base: position 6,605 of record JBHJOU010000891.1, on the reverse strand, counting down.
AGGTTGTTGATTGCTTAGATAGTGGATGGTGGATAGTAGGTTGGGTTGAGGAAGAAAATCGAAAATTTATTTAATTTTCGTGGGGTAAGAAGTCGGGTTTTGATCGGGATTTCTAGTGTTACCAATATTTGTATCGTAAAAACCCGACTTCTATGAGTTCTATGATTATTGTGGAACTGCTCTGTGACACCATATAAATAACTGATAATTTTACTCAACTCATGCTCAACCCTACCCTTGCTATTCCCCAAGCCTTCAAAGTGACTCACGAACAATTCAAAGAATTAGCGATCGCCAATCGTGATCTAAGATTAGAACTAACCCAAGAAGGAGAATTAATCATAATGCCTCCAACGGGAAGCGAAACAGGAAATCGTAATTTAGGTATTGAAGCACAACTTTGGCTGTGGAACCGTCAAACCAAGCTAGGAGTAGCTTTTAATTCATCTACTGGATTTAATTTACCTAACGGTGCAAATCGTTCCCCGGATGCGTCTTGGGTCAAATTGGAACGCTGGGAAGCACTTACAGCAGAGGAAAAACAAGGTTTCGCACCCATCTGTCCCGACTTTGTTGTGGAATTGCGATCGGCTTCCGACGACATGAAACCGTTACGAGAAAAAATGCAAGAATATATGGTAAATGGGGCAAAATTAGGATGGTTAATTGACCGTAAAAACCGCAAAGTAGAAGTATATAGACAAGGTTGTGATGTGGAAGTATTAGATAATCCTGCTTGTTTATTGGGTGAAGATTTATTACCGGAATTTATCTTAGATATGTCTGAAGTTTGGTAGTATTTAATGTCTACTAGAGCTTCCGCTAAGATATGATTGCAGTGAGGTTTTGTGGCATCAATGCCAGTAGTAAAGCAAAATGACGCAGACAAAAGCCATCACAGACGCGATTACCAATCTGGCAGACGCAGAAAACCGCTTTGGGTTAGTCCGTATTGAAAACGAAAAGTTTTTCTCGGAGTGGTATGAAGAATTACCAGCCCTTACGGAAGCAGACAAAGAGAATCTTGATGTCCTGCGGCGCAGGTATCTTTACCACCGGGCTGGAGGTAATTTGCTGGAGGGAACGGTTATGCTGTTGTTGGTTTCCCCATTATTGGCACTTGCCGGGTTTTACGATTCTCCGTTTCGCATCAAGGCAGAAGAATCCGTAGATGTACTATTGGATGACGGTGAGGAGATTCTGCGCGGACGGATTGATGTGCTGGTGTTGCAAGATCGGTTTTGGGTAATGGTACTGAAATCAAAAAAGACCACCCTATCAGTGTGGTCGGCAGTGCCGCAAGCCTTGGCATATTTGATGGCAAATCCCAATACCAATCTGCCCGTATTTGGCATGGTGACGAATGGAGACGATATTTTGTTTATTAAGATGGTACAAGCAGATACACTGCGTTACAACCTGTCACGAGTTTTTGCCCCGTTTACTTCAGCTAAAGAACTTTACATTGTTTTACAAATTCTCAAAAGATTTGGTCAGTTAGCCACTTCCATGAAGCCTTAAAAACCCAAAGTTTCTTCACAACCAATTCCCGACAAGAACATAAGGAGCCCAAAAATACGGACGATGTTCTTGAGCTAAAATTGCTAACTGAGCCTTTTGCAATGCTGCGGCTTTAGTTACACCACCATCCAATTGTCGGTATAATTCACCCATAAAGTTGCTAGTAGATTCATCATCTACTGTCCACAGAGTTGCTATTGTACTACGTGCGCCCCCTTGTACTGCAACACCAGCTAATCCCAAAGCCGCACGTTTGTCTCCTGTAGCGGTTTTACAAGCACTCAGGACGAGTAATTCGATAGTTTCCGGTCGGTTTTGGACTCTGACTCTGAGTAAATTATCTAACTCTTTAACCTTAAGTAAATCCTGCCAAACTGAAATATAAGTTTGTTCGGAGTCGGAACTAAATTGACCATGAGTTGCTAAATGAACTATAGAAAAAGGATTTGATTGAATCTTATTTTGTAAGCTTTTTTTAGTAAAATCTTCATTTAAAAGTTGTTGACTTTTTTTAATTTTAGCTTGGACTTGTTTTAATTCCTCCCCTACATTTGGAAGTGAGGAAAAAGATTTTCCTTCAATTATTTGCTCTCCTTCAATTCCAGCGATTAAAGCATTCAGAGGTACGTTTTCTAAAGGTTTGGGTTCAACAAGTTGTAAACCAGGAGTTAAAGCGATCGCGTATTTTTCGATCAAATATTTCTGCTGTTGTTTGTCGTATAGAATTCCCATAGGAATATTCCGCAAAGAGCCATCTAGTACAAACACTAAGGTTTTGATATCTTTACTGGTTAAATATGATTCAATTGGTTTAATTAACCACTCATACAACTGTTGTGAATATTGTTGAACATCCGGTTCCCGACTAGCAACGGGTAAATCTTGCTGTAATTGTTCTACAGTCTTTTCTAATACATCTTGAGAAATTTTAGTACTCTGACGATAAATTGTATCTTGTCCTGGTAGTCTAGTAATAATTTCTAATCGGTCATCTAATATAATCGGATAAATAACAGCCGTGAATTTTTGTTTTTCCACCAATTCGTCAACCCCAACTCTTGGTTGTAAACAAGGTGAACGAAAGAAGTTATCTAATTCGGCTAATTGCAGAGATTCGATTACTTCACGAGCTTGAACAAGATTAGCAGTATTTTCACCAGATTTTAACAGTAAATCAACATACTGCCGATACACAGGTTCTACACTTTCGCGGAAAGAAAACTGCACATCGGAATTAATTGCCACCAAATCATTACGTAGAGATTTGAGAGCGTTGTATGCTCGATTATAAGCTGCTGTTGCTGCTGGAATGTCTGATTGCTTTTGCAGTATCCTTCCTAACTGCCAATACCATTGATAAGCAATATCTTGAGCATTAATAGATTCCGCTTTCACTAAAGCTTTCTGTGTGATATCTTTGGCATCAGATAACTGTCCGGTTTGTTCGTACAATTCACCCATAGTACCCAAAGCATAAGATTCGCTGCGTTGGTCTTGCAAATTGTTAGCCATTTCCACAGCTTGTGCTAACATCCGAGCAACGTCTGCTCGCGGAATATCATCCTGTATCATTTTGCTCAGACTTTCGGCAAAATTAATCCGCATATTTACAGCCGTGCGAGAAGCAGGTAAATTGTTGATCTCAGACTGAATTTGAGGTAATAAAGCTTTAGCTCTACTAAATTGATTTTGCTCAACTAAGAGTCTCAATTGATTTAATTGAGCTTGCACACCGATACTAGATGTTATCGGTGTTGCAGATGCAATTTGCGTCGCTTGTTGATAGAATTCAATTGCTTTTTGAGCATAAATTTCAGCGTTCTTTGAATTACCACTATTAACTTCAGCATATCTTTGAGCGCGACTTGTATTACCCAAACTAAGTAAAACATTACCTTGAGCATTTATATCTTCAACTTCTTTAGCAACTAATAAACTTTCTTCTAGATTTTGCTGCGAATTGCTCAAATAACCTAAACTTTGCAACACATTCCCTAAACTAGTTAATCCTCTAGCTTTCAGAGAAGAATTTGCTTGTTTTTGCAGAACTTCTTCTACCGAATTTAGAGTATTCCTTGCTTGTAAATAATTTCCCAAAGCTTGCATTGCTTGAGCTTGATTAATCCGATTTTGAATCAGTGCAGATGTATCATCCAACTGTTGATAAATTTTAGCCGCTTCTTGCCAAGTTTCCAAAGCATCTGCAATTTGTCCCCGTGCTAACTCCAGTTTTCCTCTAACCTCCATTGCTTGAGCAAAAACTTGCGCTATCTCCCGTGAAGAACTGGAATTTTCCAGAGTTTGTAAGAGTTGAATACCTTGTGTAATCGCTTCAGTTGCTTGTTGCCATTGTCCTAATTGCTGATAAGCTAAAGAAAGATTACTCAAAGCTATAGCTTGATTTAATTTACGATTATTAGCTTTAAATTCAATGATTGCTGTTTTTAAAGACTCTACCGCTTCCAAATACCTTCCTGATTCATAAAATACTTGACTTTCCTGCAATAAATTAGAACCTTTAGAATCTTGACTTAAATTAACAACAAATTTTGTTCCTTGATTAGAAAAAAATTGCATTTTATATTTGACAAAACCTACCGCTAAATTATTAGATAAATCATCAAAAAGCGATAGATATATACACAAAAATGTAGTCAATAAAGCTAATAAAAAACCTTTTAAAAATCTCATATAAACTTTTCAAACTTATATTTAATAGATTTTAGTCGAGTGAGAAGTCAAGTTTTTACAATGATTATCTTTTCTCAAATAAATTTAACCTAAAAACCCGACTTCTGATTATATTACTTCCCTCCGCGTAACTCCGCGCCTTCCTCCGCGTCCCTTTGCGTTTAATAAAAACAATGTTCTCAAAATAAATTATATTGCACAAAAAAATACAAACCATTTTCTTGCCAAGTATTAGTTTGACTATCAACAGAAACCAAAGGAATACCCCACTCAATAGCAGCAGTCAAATTATTACCTTGCGTCCAACGTAAACCCAAACCAACAGCAGCTAAAGTGTTAGTATCATTTTCATCTTGATTTGACGAATTATTCCAAGTAGTACCAACATCAAAAAAAGGCGTAACTTGCAGAACTCCATCCCAGTCAGACACCCGCAAAATCGGTAGTTGTAATTCAACAGAACCAAGAACACCATTATCTCTCAACAGAAAATCTTGACGATAGCCCCGAACACTATTTATACCACCCAACCCAAATTGTTCCGCAGCTAGAAGCGTTGTAGAAGCCAGTTGCACATCACCACGGACTAATAGTAGACTATCAGGTGCTAACAAACGTACCCATTGCGCTTGTCCTCGCCAAGCGAAAAAACGGCTATCAGGTGCATCACCATTAATTGTGGCATTAAATGCACCAGTTCCCAAACTAAATTGTGAACGAGCAGCAATCACTTGTTGAGTGTTACGGGAAATCCATTCTTGAAAAAATCTTAACGCAGTTATTTTAGTACGTCCTTGTTCATCAACTCCCGGTGAAAGTAGAGAAAGAGGAATATCTTCTCGTTCAAATACAGATGAGGAAATATCACTTTCCCGTCGAGAAGCAGTGATTCCCAAAGCAAATTCTTGGTTAGGAGTTTGTAATAGAGGTTGACGAAATGTAAGTTCGTAATATTGAGAAGCAGATTCAATATCTAACGTATTAAAAGGACGTTCAATTACATCGGCTGATGTATTACCATAATTAAAAGTAAGAGTACCATTACGGGGATTGAGGGGTAAGCTGTAACTGGCATCTACACTATTACTACCATCAGTATTATTGTATGCTACTGATATACCATCTCCCAGTCCTAATAAATTTGCTTCCCTAACTTGCAGTTGTCGTCGGAAACTACCAACACTTGGTGAACGATTATTATCAAGTATAATTTGTGTATTGAATGTATCTGCTTCCGTTACCTTAATAGCCAGTATATTAGAGCCGAGACGTGAACCAGCAGACAATTCAGCAGACAAGTTTTCAATTAAAGGATTGATTTGTAATAATTGTAGAGATTCTAATAGACGGTTTTGATTTACAGGAGTAGATGTGTCTAAAGCTATACGGCTACGAATATAATTTGGATTGAGTCGTCTAGTACCAGTAACCTGGATTTCCTCGAATTCACCTTCGATGATCTGAATTTTGACAACACCATCTCTGAGAGTTTGTTCGGGGATATAAGCCCCAGAAGTAATGTATCCTTCTTGAATGTACAGTTCGGTAATTTTAGAACGAGCTGTTAATAATTGTGCAAAAGTGATCGGTTTGTTGGTAAATTCAGCAAGTAATTCGGTGAATTTTTCTGAACTGAATACTGTACTACCAATTATTTCAAACTGCTTAACAGTAAAGGTTCGTGATATTTCGGGTAGTGATTCCTCTGGTGTGGTTGGTGGTTGTGAGGGTTTAAGTAGTTCGGATGGTGGTGGTAATTGTGGTGGTTTTGGTAAAGTTGGTGGTTTGGGTACAGGTGGTTGGACATCTTGGGGTGATGGAAGTTCCGGGAATGAGTTGATGTTATCTACTTTCTGAGCGCTGCTGGGTTTAATTATTAAGTTGCTGAGCAATATAAGTAAGCAAGATGTTGCAAAAGTATGAGTAGCTTTAGTTATGATCAACATTTTTTGAAAAATATCATCTTTATAACGCAGAGGAGCGCAAAGGTAAACGCGGAGGTACGCTGAGTTTTTTTAAGTTAAATATCTCGAAACTAAAAAATATTTTTGATCAAACAAAAGATGGAATATGGTGAACTTTTTTTGGGAGGAATAACTTTAATTACCATGACACTTTATTGGGTTTTTTCTAGAAGTATTATCAGTAATAGTGGATGAATTAGCTGCAAGAACTATTTGTCCTTTGCTATTTAATGTTGTACCCGTGGCTTCTACAATAGATTTGGGAGTAGAGGTAGATGGTTTAGTTGTAACAGGTGGTAGGGAAGGGTTACTGGGTTTAACAGCTACCCAATCGACTTGTGCTGTATCCGCAGTCAGGATATCTTTGGGATTGGGTGGTAAACCACCGCGTCCGGTGATGGTAAAGCTGCTTTGAGCGTAACCTGGGGA
>JBHJOU010000955.1:0-12105 GCA_050329355.1 Rivularia sp. (in: cyanobacteria) | reverse complement strand
CCGGAAGCTGCATCTTCTACTACAACGCAATCGGCTGGTTCTAATCCTAACTGACTGGCTGCATATAAAAACAAGTCGGGTGCTGGTTTAGAACGGGTGACGCTGTTACCATCGGCAATCGCATCTAGTTTATCAGCTATTCCCAGTCTTTCTATTACACTACGAGCATTCTTGCTTGCTGAACCAATGGCAACTTTAATTCCTTTGGAGCGCAATTCATCTATTAAATTATCAGCCCCCGGTAACAATTGTTCTGGTGTTATTCCTTGGATAAATTCCACATAATAATTATTCTTACGCTCCATCATCTCTTGAATTTGCGATTCGGAATAATTTCTATCTCCTATTATCTTCATCAGTGAATCTCGACGGGAAATACCCCGTAATTCTTCGTTAGCTTCACGATTAAACGGAATACCTTCTTCTGATGCTAATTTCTGCCAAGCTTGATAATGAAGTTCTGCTGTATCGGTAAGTACGCCATCCAAATCAAAGATAATACCTTTTATCTGTGATTTCAAACTCTTAATTTCTGGTTTAAGGTCAAATTCTCGCCATTCTCCATGCCAGTATAGTTTAAATTGTAAGCGTTTCCAAGTAGGAGGTAAATGAGGTTTTGCCACCGGACCATTTGTGGTAAATTGGATACCGGCAACCCCAAAAATGATTGCTTGCCAAATACTACCGCAAGATGCCGCATGAATTCCCTCAGCAGCATTTCCCCGTGTATTTTCTAAATCGACTAATGCTGCTAATCTAAAATTTTCATAAGCTTCCCCGGTTTTACCTAAAGATGCTGCTACAAGTCCATGAATAGCTGGACCTAAAGAAGAACCATAAGTAATATCGGTACGAGGTGCGTAATAATCCCAGTTTTTTTGCAGAACTTCTTTACCATAATCGGTTGTGCTAGTTCTTTCCATTAAATACAATAGCATCAACACATCTGGTTGTTTGATAATTTGCCGCTTGTTAACTTCCTTGATGCCCAAAATTGCTAACATTGAATCGGTACGCGGTTCGTAATCGTTAAGGTTAAGGTCTTCTAATTGAAAAAAGCCCTCAAACTGTTCGATCAGTCCGGTTTGTGCATCGTAAGGAATAAATAAATTATCGGCAATATCTCGCCAACGATAGCGACGTTTCGCAGTTATTTGTAATTTTTCTTCTAATTCCCTCGCTTTTTCGGGAAAAGTTTCACTCAGCCAATCGTATACTTCAAGGGCTTTTTCTAAATGCCATTGCACCATTTGATTGGTGAAAGCATTGTTATCTATATTTTCGTGATATTCATCTGGACCGATACAGTCACGAATATCATAACATTCCCGTAAAACATTCAACTCTACACGACTACTCCAAAATAAAGCAGTATCAAGAATAATCTCTGCTCCACAATCGCGCATCCATTCGTAATCATTGGTAACTTGCCAGTACAACCAAGCCGCAATACTAATATCAGCACTAATGTGAATTTCATGATCGCGACACCAAATGCGAATATCTTCTTCATACAAATGCTTGGCTGGAGCCCATCTGGGAGTTACTTCGTCACCAGTTGCTGCACTTTCCCAAGCATACATTGCACCCCGATAACCATAATATTTTGCTTTGCGTCGCGCTCCTTCTATAGTATGGTAACGGTAGGTCAATAAGTTGCGAGCAATATCGGGTTGAGTAAATATAAAAAATGGCAGTATAAAAAATTCAGTATCCCAAAAAATATGTCCGCGATATCCGAAACCTGATAAAGTTTTGGCAGGAATACTAACTCGGTCGTCATGACGAGGAGCGCTGATCAATAATTGAAATAAATTGTATCTTATGACCAGTTGAGCTTGAGCGCTTCCTTCAATTGCTATGTCGCTGTGATACCATATTTCCTCCCAAGCTTGTTCGTGATTTTTTCGCAAATCCTCATAACTGGGTAATTCCTGCAACTTATCACAAGCAGCTTTAGCAGGAGTTTCTACCTCCCGTGAAGTAAAAACTGTAACTAATTTATCTACAGTAATAGTTTTCCCCGCAACAGCATCAAACTTCGCTTCTACAGTGGGAAAACCTGGAACGCTAATATCTCGAAATTTGGCTGTTGCTCCGGATATAATTAACTTGAACGCCATTGCCAATTTAATCCGAGAAGTTCTAGTCCGAACTTGCAACCAAGTACTAGCTTCACCATAACCTTGATCAAGAATTAACCAAGAGTTGAAACCATCGTTATCTTCTGGATTACCATCAATACTACCCCGAATCCGAATTGTGCCATCAAAATCAATCGGTGTGATTTGAATACGTAATCCTAAAACATTTTGGTCTGCTTGACTGACAAAACGTTCAAAATTGAGGTCGATGGTTTTACCCTTCGGACTACGCCAGCTAATTTTACGACTGAGTATACCCCGCTTTAAGTCTAATTGACGCTGGTAACTGAAGATTTCTCCTTTATCTAAACGAAATTCTTCGTTATCAATAATAATGTATAAAGGCAGCCAATCAGGGCAATTAGCGAGTTCAGTATAGTAAATCGGCACATCATCATAGACACCATTAATTAAAGTAGCAGCGACTGCACCGGGATATCCTTCGGCAAAACTTCCTCTTGTACCCAGATAACCATTACCAATCACGAACACTGTTTCTTTATAATTGAGTTGTTCGGGGTCGAAATAATTTTCGGTGAGAATCCAATGGTCGTAGTGTAAATGCGGGTCTAAAATAGTTTCATTCATGGGTATTAGATGTATCGTTGATTGTTTACAAATTTACACAAATTTTAAGTTACAACCTGCAACTAAAATCAATCCTTTAAAACCCTTAATTTAATTTTAAGATAAAACCTTGATGATTTACTCTTAACACTCCGGATTCAATTTTAGATTTTAGATACTTCGGCAAGCTCAGCACAAGTTTTAGATTTTGGATTATTCTCAATTTCTCATAAGTAAATGGTAAGCGTTGAGTGATGGATTGATTTTCCCACTACTCACTACTACTTCCAACTTCCTTCTTGTTTGTGATAAATGCGGATTATCTCCTACGGAAACGCTACGAATTTTTGATTTTTGCCGTGGAAAACAATGCGCCAATGGATTAATTGTGTAGATAAACCTAGGGGCTTATACTATTAAAAAATAGAAGTCCAAATATTCTTGGATGATGTTTAATTATTTTAAATTAAACAACTGCGATCGCAATGTTGTAGTTAGTACCAAATAAATATGAGATTCTTGTGAGGATGTAACTTAATATTTTTCCAGCAAGGTTAACATCGCTGATTTCAGTTTGACTAAAAACCGGGTTTTTAAACAAAAAATCCAGTTTTAAAAAACCAAAGAATTGTAACAAAACAATAAATAATTGCAAGCAGTATCATCAAATCTCGACGACACCGCTTACAAGACCTTTTACTTATTGTCAGTATTTAAGATGTAAAAACCGATTCTAATTTTTCCAGGTCTATCACTGATTACATGAACGATATTTAATGTGATATTTCAAACCACGATGCGCGAGGTCGAAAGAGTCAACCGTGGCAATTCCCTTTCCATTCGCAGACATAGCTGCATTCACTCGCATATTTAAACTGTCACCACAGCGCGACCAAACGTTCGCAACGGTTGCTAAAGGATCTCGAACAAAATACTCGGTTTCACCTTTAAAACTTCTGTTGAAAATTGGTCCGCGTTGACCAGCAAAGAAATACTCTGCTCTAAGTCTTCCAGTGGTTGCAGGGGCTATATAACCACGATAATCAGCATCGTAAAGAGAGATTTGAAAGCCTTGAGGAACTTCAATGGGAATCGATAAGTTACAGCTTTTACGGCTTTCTGGTCGTTTATTCGCATCCGCGATGAACTGATCGAATAGAATACTTAATTCTTGACCATCAGGACTGACAGTAACACTTGCAGACCTGTCGGGACAACCGCTACCACCATAACCAACGTTATCAACAATTCTGACTTTTGGTGCAGCCAAGGCAGGAGCAACGGTAGCAGCCATTATTGTTGCTGTAGCCAGAAAGATTCCAACAAAATTAATTGATGTTTTAGATCCATTTTTACTATTCATAATTACCTCCTAGAAAACACAAGCCAGGAGGTAGATAGCATAGGTGATATTCAATCAGATAAATAAGTGAATATTTGTTGATTGCACAAGCGGGAAAACCATTCTTCCAGAGCGCTCTTAACTAACAAATTTTTATTAACTGATGTAAATTTTTCACATTTTCTTGCTCGATTGCTATTCCATTTGTCTATCTTACTTCTTGCTTGTGTAAACTATTTTTGCGCTAAATTTATAGCTTTTATTTAATGATAAAGCTTAAATTTGAAGAAGTTGTGAGTAAATCTTTGCTGTTAGCAGAAAACGTAATTTTTTGCTGATTTTTGCTGACATTTTAGATTTTATTAAGATTTTATGGAGATTTTATTGATTTGCAAACCAAAACTGTACCGATAAGCTGTTGTGCATTTAAATCATCTAACCTAAATTATTCTAATTGAAGTGGGGTGGGCATCCCTGCCCTTTATATATAATTTAGGTGCTTTTTAGCTTAACATCAACCGATTCCTCATAAGTTCCTCAAATTTATCTTTTAAACTAGACTTTATACTGACATTCAGCATAAATATAGTCCTGTCAATAAAACTGATGATAAAAACTGATTATCTGATTTTAGGTAGTGGTCTATCGGGGTTGGTATTTGGTGCATTGATGGCAAAATCTGGTAGAAGAGTGCAAGTGTTAGAAGCCCATGAATACCCTGGTGGATTTGGTCATACCTTTATTATGGCTAAAAAATACCGCTTTAATGCACAACTCCATTACGTTTGGGATTGCGGTGAAGGTAAAACTGTGAATCAAGTACTCAAAAAACTCAATTTAGACCAAGATATTACTTTTGAACGATATGATCCGAACGGATTTGATCACATGAGAATGCCAAATTATGCTTTGGATATCCCTTCAGATTCTCAGGAGTTGATTCGACGACTTTCTAATTTATTTCCTGAACATACTGAGCAAATTCGTCAATTTATTTTCGAGGTTAAAAGGACTAGAGAAGGATTAAAAATATTATCTCCTCCAATAAATCCTGGAGAATTATTTACGCATTTTGGTGAAGTCAGCCGCACTGTTATGTATCTCCATAGTACGTTACAAGATGTTTTTGATAAATTCAAGTTACCTCAAGCCGCGCAAACACTTTTAGCATCACAATGGCAAGATTTTTTACTACCACCAAACCAACTTTCTTTTTACGCTTGGGTAATTTTATTTTCAGGTTATCAAGAAGGTGCTTATTATCCTACTCATCATTTTGAAGCTGTAATTAACGGGTTAGTAAAAGTAATTGTTGACAACGGTGGTGAGATTATTCTTAATACTGAAGTCGTCAATTTTCTGGTTTCTGATAAGACGGTAAATGGGGTTGAAGCGATGGATTTAATTACCCATGAAACTTCACAGTTTACTGCTGATACTATCATCTGTAACATTGACCCGAAGAAAGCCGCTAAAATGATTGGATATGAAAAATTTTCTCGGACGGTACGCAAAAAACTTAATTATGACTATTCTCCCTCAAATTACATGGCATACTGTGTAGTTAAAGATATTGACCTTCGAGATTATGGATTTGGTAAATGGAATACTTTTCATACAGGTCATCAAGACTTAAATCAAGCATTTTATCAAATGTACGAACAGCATGATTACTCGAATCCTAGTTTTGCCATTACTACCCCCACATTATTAACTACCGAGGAGCGCGATTGTCCGGAAGACTGTCAAATTATCGAATTTTTAACTGTTGCTAATTACAGCTATTTTCAAGAACTTCAAGCACAAGATAAAAAAGCTTATCGGCAAAAAAAAGAAGAAATTTTCAACTCTATTTTAGATGTTGTCGAGAAAAATTATGTTCCAAATATTCGGCAACATTTAGTTTTTAAAATTACTGGTAGTCCGACAACTAACGAACGGTTTTGTCATTGTCCTTATGGAAACTCTTACGGTTCTAATCTTACTCCGAAAAATATGGGAATTGGTCGATTAAATCACAAAAGCTCTTTGAAGAATTTCTATTTTTGTAATGCTTCATCGGGGTATCCAGGATTTGCCCCGACATTTTGGACAGGAGCGCTTTTATATCAAAGATTGTCGGGAGATCAGATTTTAACCGCAAGCACTTAACAGTTTTCAAAAAGCAATCAATATAGGAGGTGAGAAATGAGAATAGCGATTATTGGTGGGGGAGCCAGCGGTTTAGTCACGGCTTATCTTCTCAATAAACAAAATCATCATGTCACAGTTTTTGAAAAACAGCCTATTTTGGGGGGACATATTCGCACCCTGAATAAAAATGTTAAATGCGATCGCTCTGACAAGTTTTTAGAAGGTGGAGTACTGGAATTTCCTAGTAACTTTTATAATTTTCTCAATTTGATGAAAGAATTAGAGGTTGATTTAGAACCTGTGGATTTAGGATCTACACTCTGTTTCAAAAATGGTCATCATATACATTCTGCATCAGCAATCCGCAAGAATTTTACCGGGTTGCAAAGATTAATCGAATATCTCAAGCTTGACGGTTTGTATGCTGGTTCGATTGGTATTTGGTTGAAAACTCATTTTGCTCAAATTCGGCAACTTCATAATCAAACTTTATCTGACTATTTTAAGGCTCCATGCATGAGAAACACTTGGATAAAACTGCTGACAATGTATAGTTATTCGATGCAATTTGAACTGATTGATGATTTCCCTGCGGAATTAGAGATTCTCTCTCTACGAGACTACATTTTTACCAACTGGTTTAGAATCAAGGGTGGAGTGTATTCTTATATTGAAAAGATTTTAGAGCGTCTAAAAGGGAATATTTTACTAAATATCAATATTACTGACATCTCCCGAATGGCAGATGGTGTAAAAATTGAACTCTCGAACGGTGCAACCTATAAGTTTGATAAAGTTGTATTTGCAACTCCCCCAGATAGAGTTTTAAAGCTATTGTTAGATCCTACTCTGGCAGAAATTAGACGTTTTAGTGCTTGGGAGAACAATCAAATAGCCACGCTGATTCACACAGATACTTCGATGTACGAGCAATACGGCATTCAACAGCCCTCGGAGTTTGATTTTTTTGAGACGGCGACAGGATGGGGATACAATGCTTACTTGAATCAGTTGTGTGGTGTCTCATCTGAAGTTAAATATAATTTAGCCTTTAATCTGGAATCTTTAATTAATCGAGAGCAAATTATTCACCGTTTAGAACATGATACACCCCTATATACTCTCGAATCTTTCCGATACCGAGACGAAGTTATTCATACTAACGGGGAAAACCATACTTATCATGCAGGTGCTTATTTAGGAGATGGTTTACATGAAGGTGCGATCGCATCCGCAATCCGAGTCGCTCAATTAATCGGATAGTCTACAATGAGAGTATTCGTTGAGGAGAGAAGTCGGGTTTCTAAAAAAAAACCGACTTCTAGAGTCTATCAACTGCTCTGAAAAACCTATCCATGAATTATTTTGATGTTCTTTTCCCGCTACTTTCATTGGTTTCTACATAAGTTCTGTAAAAGTAAAGATTCGTTTCAAAATTATTTAGCTCTATCCAATAATTGCTATATTAAAAATGAAGCTAATAAAAGCTTCCCTGGCAGATAGAATAGCTTGGTAAATAAAGGTTAAATTGAAGTGAAGAGGTAAGAAAGCTGTTTAACAATCTGTCTCGTCAACTAACAAGAACACCCAACTCGAATGCTTATAATTCCTCGTTATGAGAGTCAGGGGGCAACGTAAATATTGCACTATTATACGTCCCTGTAAAAATAACAAAGAAGAGGAAATCACTGAGCTAGTAGATGCTTGGGTGTTGTTGTTTTAAAATGTTTTTCAAATATTTATAATTATCAAAAAATAACTTTAAATAATAAAAATAGTTTTGGCTCTTGATTACATAGTATGCTAAATCTTTCGTAAAAAAATCTGAAACATTGGTTATGTAAGGATTTTAAAATTTTTACTCACATCATTAATTTTATACAGTTATTTTTTCCCTTCTGCCCTCAGCATAGCTGCCTTCTGCCTTAAAACGACTATTTAATTAGCACCCCTTTGTGCTGAAGAACCATAGTTTTACTGCAATATTATTTAACGTTAAGAACTTGATGTAATTTTCTTAATAACTCTTCGGTAGTATAAGGTTTAGATAAAAATAATTTAGCTTCAACGATAACGCTTTGTTCGGTGGAAACGTTCAAGGGCGTTATGCAATTCCTCAAACACCAATTTCTGCTAGAGGTGCGATTCTATTTGGTGGTGATGCTACGGCAATTATGCCAATGCTAACTATTGATTCAGCGATTGCCGATAATACTAACCTTTAGTTTGGTGCTGGTTATTCTTGGATTACAAACGAAGGTAACAACACCCCTTTGGGTAACAGAAATGCAGCTGTAATTACTCTTGGTGCAGAATCTGAAGTTAGCGATCGCCTTATTGTTTATGGTGATGCTGTTAGGTTCCAAACAGGAGTCGGTTATCGCTTCTAAATGATCATTTCACTTTGTTTAAGACGTAGCAGTGTTAAATTTATTCTAGTTCCCAGATACTAGCCTGGGAACTAGTTAAGACTTTTGTCAAAAAATTATATTCATCCCCCATAATTAATAGCTAAAATTTACTTAATTTTCCATATTTTTAGCTTATTCAGCTTAATTTTGAATAAAACTATTGCTCCTCAAATCAAAAATCTGGAATTTTATTTTTACAAAGATAACTATGATTTTTTCATCATCAATGACACACAAAAGCCTTGCTTAGATTAGCTTTTGCCTGTTGAATAACTATTAAATACATATACTATACTCAAGAAAATTCATTCCACTTAAGTTTATGACTTTTGATTTAATTTAGTTCTATCCATCGATATAATTTTTGACAAAAACGCTTTTTTTAAACTAATCTTAATTTTTATTTTACCTTAAATGTAAAGCATCTTAACTACAGTTATTTAGGTAACATAGTGATTTGAAATTATGGAACGTTTAACAAGTTTTTTGCCCAAGGGTGGCATTTGGAAATATGTTGGCTTAGTATTAGCGCTGCTGGCTTTCTTTACCAGTCTGGAGTTATTAGGGGAAGCCTTTCAATTAATGGGAGAAGATGCAGCAGAAACGCTTTTAGCAAACACTAGAAACCCAATTACTGGATTTTTTGTGGGAATTTTAGCCACAACTTTACTTCAAAGTTCATCAACAACGACTACTCTAACAGTTGGTTTAGTTGCTGCTGGAACCATTTCTCCAGTCGGAGCAATTCCTGTAATGTTAGGAGCAAACATTGGTACTAGTGTTACAAACACGATTGTTGCTTTAGGTCATATCGATAACCATGACGAATTTAGAAGAGCATTTACTGGTTCATTAGTACTGGATTACTTTAATATCATTGCCGCTATCATCTTCTTAGGATTAGAAATATTCACTCGCATCCTATCTTGGTCGGCTACACAGTTGACTAATGTACTTACAGGTATCGGTGCAATTAATTTATTCGATCCTCTTGATGCTGTAGTCGAGCCAATTGCAGAATTTATTGTCAACTTGACTCAAGAAACTGGTTGGATTGTTTTAATTCTTGCCATTGGATTACTCTATTTCTCTATTAGAAGCCTTGTGAAGGCACTCAAAGCAATCCTCGACCAAAACTTAGAAGAAAAGATTAAAAAATATCTGTTTAAATCACCTTGGATAGCCTTATTATTTGGAGCAGCGCTGACTGTTGCCGTACAAAGTTCGAGTATTACAACTTCAGTTTTGATTCCTCTAATAGCCTTGGGTATAGTAATCGCAATACAAGCTCTTCCTTATTTTTTGGGTGCGAACATTGGTACTTCCACGACTGCTTTAATTGCAGCCCTTGCTCTTGCTAGTGATGGAACTACAGAGGGAATTGCTTCATTAATGGTGGCATTAGTTCACATGGTTTTTGACATTTATGCCATCATCTTACTGTTTCCGATTCCTAAAATTCGGCAAATTCCAGTTTGGTTAGCAGAAAATACTGTCGATTGGTTTACTAAAGGTCGAGTTACTGCGATCGTCTATATTGCAATTGTGTTCTATCTGCTACCTTTTGGTGCAATTTGGACTTCCAGAGATTGGGAAGTAGCTACTTTTTACGAACCTGTCGTACCCCAAGAAGTGGAGGCTCTACGTCAGAGCGATACAAATCAGCCAGAGAATGGTGGACAAGTTCAGAATAAGAATCAACAATCAAATTAAATTAAATATATTGCCCTTGGATTACTAGATTATTAGATTAGTAGTCTGAGGAGCAATGCAAACCAAGTTAACCTGTTTGTGTAGCCATGAATTGCGATCGCCAAGTATTTATGTTGGTATAGTCACTTTTTATTCACATTTGTGATCAACACTAAAAATATCGGTCTGCTGGACTGAAATCGAAATGTTACCGAAAATTTTGAGATTTTGGATCAAAGGATTTTGAATTAAATTATCAACGGTTTCAAGCCCTTGAGTTTTAACTATGGAATAATATGTACGTAGCCTTCGCAGTGCATAGACGTAAATCTAAATCCTTTGACTTGAAAGATTCCTAAATTATAAATTTTAAATTATAAATTTTAAATTATAAATTTAAAATTATTTATGGGGACAATCCAAAATCCAAAATCCAAAATCTAAAATTGATTGACTGATAAGGAGTTTTTCTTATGCTTGGGTTGATTCTGACTTGGTTAGTAACAGCTATCAGCTTTATAATTATTTCTAAACTACCGATAGGAGTAGAAATAGACAGCTTTGGTAAAGCGTTAATGACTGCGGCAGTTTTTGGAATATTGAATGCGCTTTTGCTTCCCGTTTTAACCTTTTTTACTTTGCCATTCATCATTCTTAGTTTGGGTTTATTCTTCTTTGTTCTCAATTCCATCATCTTTGGAATATCAGCGGCTATAGTCCCTGGTTTTCGCTTAAGATATGGTTTTTGGAGTTCTACAATTGGTTCGATTGCTTTGGCAATTGTTAATTCTATTCTTTCATTCCTCATACCTCCATTAATTTAATATGGGTTAATATGCGAATTACACATACATATATGTAACGAAAAATCAGCTAAACTGACATCTTGCACAGAGCCGCATAATTACTTGGATAATCAAAAATATAAATAAAAATATTACTAACATAAAAATGTAATATTTAGTCCATTTTAATGAACTTCTGCTATCATACGGGGACTTGCAGCCCCAGGCGGGTAAGAACGAAGTCAAACAATCAGTAATTATTTTGACGAGAAGTTTTTATGGTGCAAGATATGAATAGTGATTGCTTATAAAAGCATAGTTTATGGGAAAATTAGGTAATAAAAATAGAAGGATTGCTATTTTTATTCATCAATATCAAATATAAAATTGTGAATTCGATAAAAATTATGCTCGTAACTATGCTTGTAAAATTTTGGTCACAAAAATTTGGTTTTTTGCTCACAGGATGTTGTTTAATTTTTCTGCTATTTGCTTGTCAAGGGCAGCCAATTGCAGAGTCACCAACTCCTACAGCAACACCCGCAACCGATGAAACTGCTACTACCCAGGTTCTTCCTGTAGCATATCCTGATCGAGAATTGAGTGCTTCTCCCGCACAACTACCTAAATTACCATACGCTTACAACGCATTGGAAAAAGCTATTGATGCACAAACAATGGAACTGCATCATGATAAACACCATGCTGCATATGTTAACAACCTCAACACAGCATTACAAAAGCATCCGGAACTGAAAAATAGAAGCGTAGAAACAATGCTGCGTGATTTAGATAGTATCCCAGAAGATATTCGAGAAACAGTACGCAACAACGGTGGTGGTCATCTCAATCATACAATTTTCTGGCAAATTATGAGTCCCGACGGTGGTGGAGAACCTACAGGACAAATAGCTCAACAAATAAATCAAACCTTTGGTAGTTTTGATAATTTTAAAAAACAGTTTAATGAAGCAGGTGGAGACAGATTTGGTAGTGGATGGGTTTGGTTAGTACGTAACGCTCAAAATCAA
>JBHJOU010000221.1:0-7555 GCA_050329355.1 Rivularia sp. (in: cyanobacteria) | reverse complement strand
TTGTTGACATCATTAGCGTATTTTTACGCTGGGTTCAGCAAGAAGGGTTTAGGATACTTTGGCAACTACGTTCAGCCGGTATCGTTCATGTTGCCTTTCAAGATAATTGAAGACTTTACCAAGCCTCTTTCCCTGAGCTTCCGTTTGTTCGGTAATATTTTGGCTGATGAACTGGTAGTAGGAGTATTAGTTTTGCTAGTACCTCTATTTGTGCCACTACCTGTAATGGCTTTGGGTTTATTTACCAGCGCGATTCAGGCATTAATTTTTGCAACCTTGGCGGCTGCTTACATCGGTGAAGCGTTAGAAGACCACCACGGTGAAGAACATGGGGGACATTAAAAACTCCCATAATTCCGTTAGTTTTTAGTATTAGACAAAGTTGTCAAATAGTTAGTTAATAACTAACACATTTCAACTAACAGCTAACACATTTCAACTAACACATTTCAATTGAAAACCAATTCTCCTCTAGTAAACCAAGGAAATTTATCATGGATCCATTAGTTTCTGCTGCTTCCGTATTAGCTGCTGCTCTCGCTGTTGGTTTGGCTGCTATCGGACCTGGAATCGGTCAAGGTAATGCTGCTGGACAAGCTGTAGAAGGTATTGCTCGTCAGCCAGAAGCAGAAGGCAAAATTCGCGGTACCTTGCTTTTGAGCTTGGCATTCATGGAAGCGCTAACCATTTATGGTCTAGTTGTATCCTTGGTGCTATTGTTTGCTAACCCCTTCGCATAGTTTAAGTACTGAGTACTGAAGAAAGTTAGGAGTTAGGAGTTAGGAGTTAGGAGAACGGGAGTTATGAGTGAGGAGTGAGGAGTTAAGAGTTAAAAGTTGATTTATAGTTCACAGATCAAAAATTGAAAATTCATAACTCATAATTCATAACTCATAACTCATAACTTATAACTTATAACTCATAACTCATAACTCATAACTAGTAATTGGAGCAAGCAATATGATGCATTGGATGACTTTATTAGCTGTAGAAGAAGTTGCTAAAGAGGGGGGTCTGTTTGATATAGATGCGACTCTACCTTTAATGGCAATTCAGTTTCTACTTTTAGCTTTAATTCTGAACGCAATTTTTTATAAGCCGTTAGGTAAAGCCATTGATGAACGGAACGAGTATATCCGTAACAATCAATTGGAAGCAAAAGAACGACTGACGAAAGCGGAAAAATTAGCGCAGCAGTACGAAGAAGAATTGGCAGGTGCGAGAAGACAAGCACAAAAAGTTATTGCTGATGCTCAAAAGGAAGCTGAGAAAATAGCTTCCGAAAAAGTAGCAGTAGCTCAAAAAGAAGCCCAAGGGCAAAGAGAAGAAGCGGCTCAAGAAATTGAGCAGCAAAAACAACAAGCTTTTGCTTCTTTAGAAAAAGAAGTTGATGGTCTCTCTCGTCAAATATTAGAGAAGCTTTTAGGAGCGGATTTAGCAGCACAGCGTTAACAAACTGTAACTCAATGAGGTAATGGTTTGTAAATTTGTTTGGCTTAAATGAAGGTAATTACTACTTTCTAATTCGTAATTATTAACCAATATACAAATGAAGGGTCAGTGAAAAATAGAAAAATAGAAAATAGCAATATTTTTCTGTAAATAAAACTGCTCAAAATAAGAATTGATTAATTACGAATTATGAAACTTGTAAATTACTGCTAATTATTTGGTTATTGAGAGATTTAGATTTATAGATGCTTGAATGGTAGAGCATTGTAATTTTTTCAGCTGAAGGCAGCGCAATAGTGGATCAAATAAAATGGGGACTTTTTCAATATTAGTGGCACAAGCCAGCGCCGTCGGAAGTGAGTTAATAGAAGAAGCAGGTCATGAGGGTTTTGGTTTTAATACCAACGTCTTAGATACCAACCTGATTAACCTGGCAATTATTATTGCAGTATTGTTCGTTTTTGGACGGAAAGTTCTGGGTGGTACTCTAAAAGAACGCCGCGAAAAGATCGAAGCTGCGATAAAAAGTGCAGAAAAACGCACCCAAGACGCAGCTAGTGCTTTAGCAGAACAACAACAAAAGTTGGCTCAAGCTCAAGCAGAAGCCGAAAGAATCAAAAAAGCAGCACAAGAAAATGCTGTGAAAGCAAAAGAAGCCATACTCGCACAAGCAGCTGTTGATGTGGAAAGAATGAAGCAAACAGCAGCAGCAGACTTGAATACAGAAAGAGACAAAGCCATTAACCAACTGCGACAGCGCGTAGTCGCTCAAGCTTTAGAAAAAGTAGAGTCGCAACTCCGTGGTGGAATTGCCGACGACGCTCAGCATACATTAGTTGACCGCAGTATCGCGCAGCTGGGGAGTTAACCATGAAAAATAACATAGCAAACGCTGAAATATCCCGTCCTTATGCTGAGGCATTGATGTCGGTAGCGCAGTCAAACAACGTTGCAGATAAGTTTGACTCTGATGTACGTTCTTTATTGAACTTACTACAAGAAAGTGAAGCCCTGCGAACCTTTTTTGCCAATCCGTTTATTACTGCTGAAGATAAAAAGGGTGTTGTCGGCAAGATACTCAGCGATGACACTAGTCCAATCTTCCGTAACTTTTTGATGTTGTTGGTAGATAGACGGCGAATAATATTACTTGAGGGTATAGCTCAGGAATATTTAGCCTTATTGCGGCAATCAAATCAAATAGTATTAGCGTCCGTGATTTCTGCTGTTCCCCTCACCGACGAACAAAAGCAGACAATTAAAGAAAAAGTCAAATCAATTGAGCCGAATGCTCGTGAAGTCGAGTTAGACAGTAAGATTGATAGCGACATTATTGGTGGCGTAATTATTAAAGTCGGTTCTCAGGTAATTGACTCTAGTTTACGGGGTCAGTTACGCCGCTTAACTTTAAGCTTGAACAGTTAAATAAAGTTAGGAGTTAGGAGTGAGGAGTTAAGAATTTAATTCAAGGTTAAATAAGATTAAATAAAGTTAGGAGTGTTACGGCAGCGTATCCGTAAGGACATGGAGTTAGAGATTTAATTAAGAGTTAAAAGTTTAGAAGATCAAAAAACTCATAACTCATAACTCATAACTCATAACTCATAACTCATAACTCTTTTCCTATCGTATCCAAAGAAGATAAAAAAATGGCAATTAGCATCAGACCGGACGAAATTAGTAGCATTATCCAACAGCAAATCGAGCAATATGACCAAGAGGTTAAAGTTGCTAATGTTGGTACCGTGTTGTCAGTAGGTGATGGTATCGCTCGGATCTATGGCTTGGAAAAAGCTATGGCTGGCGAGTTGTTGGAATTTGAAGATGGTACCACGGGTGTTGCGCTCAACTTGGAAGAAGACAACGTTGGTGCAGTATTGATGGGTGACGGTCGCCAAATTCAAGAAGGTAGTACTGTTACAGCTACTGGTAAAATTGCTCAGGTACCCGTGGGCGATGCCATGATTGGCAGAGTTGTTAATGCCTTGGGTGAACCAATTGATGGTAAAGGTGAAATCAAGACTACAGAAGGTCGGTTGATTGAATCCATGGCTCCCGGTATCATCGCTCGTCGTTCCGTACACGAACCGATGCAAACCGGAATTACCGCTATCGACGCGATGATTCCTGTAGGTCGCGGACAGCGAGAATTAATTATTGGTGACAGACAAACTGGTAAAACTGCGATCGCGATCGACACGATTATTAACCAGAAGTCAGAAGATGTAGTTTGCGTTTACGTAGCTATTGGTCAAAAAGCTTCTACCGTTGCCAACGTAGTCCAAACTCTGCAAGATGCAGGCGCGATGGATTATACCATCGTCGTAGCAGCTAGCGCTTCCGAACCCGCACCACTACAATGGTTGGCTCCCTATACTGGTGCTGCGCTCGCCGAGTACTTTATGTACAAGGGTAAAGCAACTTTAATTATTTACGACGATTTAACCAAGCAAGCCCAAGCTTATCGTCAAATGTCCTTATTACTACGTCGTCCACCCGGTCGTGAAGCATATCCTGGAGACGTATTTTACCTCCACTCCCGCTTGTTGGAACGCGCTGCAAAACTCAGTGACGACCTCGGTGCGGGTAGCATGACTGCCTTACCAATCATTGAAACCCAAGCTGGTGACGTATCCGCTTACATTCCTACCAACGTAATTTCGATTACCGACGGTCAGATATTCTTATCTTCCGACTTATTTAACGCTGGTATTCGTCCGGCAATTAACCCCGGTATTTCCGTATCCCGTGTGGGTTCCGCCGCTCAAACCAAGGCAATGAAAAAAGTTGCCGGTAAGTTGAAGTTAGAATTAGCACAATTTGACGAATTACAAGCTTTCTCGCAGTTTGCATCCGATTTAGACAAAGCTACCCAAGACCAATTGGCGCAGGGTGTACGTTTGCGGGAATTATTGAAGCAACCGCAAAACCAGCCACGTGCTGTATACGAGCAAGTTGCAATTCTGTATGCGGGGATTAACGGATATTTAAGTGATATTCCAGTTAATAAAATTACAGACTTTGTAGAAGGATTCCAAGAATACTTGAAGAATAATAAAACCGAATTCAAGCAAGGAGTTCAAGACAAAAAAGCCCTTGGTGAAGACGAAGAGAAAGCACTCAAAGAAGCGATTATCGACTTCAAGAAAACCTTCATGGCAACAATCTAACAATTTTGGATTGGGGATTTTGGATTTTGGATTGAATCTAAAGTCCAAAATCTCACAAAACGTCCGATGTGAACTAAAAATGTTTGGTCAACACTGCTGAACGACTGAATACAATTGACGTTAGACATAAACAGGAATAGCCGCTTCGGAACCGCACCCTTCAGGGGTGAATGTCTCTTGGGCGGGCGTTGGTGCGTGACACAGAAGAAGCCTATTATTAGGTTGAAAATTGCTCAAAGTGTCACATACCCTACGATAAAAAATGTGCTTTTTTGCTAAGTCCTAATAATCCAAAATCTAAAATCCAAAATCTAAAATCGAATTATGGCTAATCTAAAAACAATACGCGATCGCATATCATCAGTTAAAAATACCAAGAAAATTACCGAAGCCATGCGGCTCGTTGCAGCAGCAAGAGTACGTCGCGCACAAGAACAGGTCACTTCGACTCGTCCGTTTGCCGATCGTTTGGCACAGGTATTATTTGGTTTGCAAAGCCGTCTTACCTTTGAAGATGTAGATTTACCGCTGATGAAAAAGCGCGAAGTCAACACAGTCGGGTTGCTGGTAATTTCTGGCGATCGCGGTTTATGCGGGGGCTACAATACCAACGTAATTAGACGTGGAGAAATTCGCGCCAAAGAATTACAGGCTGAAGGTTTGAATTACAAATTTGTACTGGTTGGACGCAAAGCTACCCAGTATTTTCAACGTCGCGAACAACCGATTGAGGGTACATATACCGGCTTAGAACAAATTCCCACCGCAGCGGAAGCTTCTAATATCGCCGATGAACTACTTTCCTTATTTTTATCGGAAGAGGTAGACAGAATTGAATTGGTTTACACTAAATTCGTCTCCTTAGTTAGTTCTCGACCTGTAGTACAAACTCTACTTCCCTTAGACCCCAAAGGTTTAGCAGCAGACGACGAATTTTTCCGTCTGACAAGCCGTGGTGGTGAATTTGAAGTCGAGAGACAGAAAGTCACTACCGAAATGCGAGCTTTTCCTCGCGACATGATTTTTGAACAAGATCCAGTACAAATTTTGGATTCATTGTTACCACTATATTTGAGCAATCAACTGTTGCGAGCATTGCAAGAATCCGCAGCCAGTGAACTAGCAGCACGCATGACAGCAATGAGTAGCGCTAGCGACAACGCAGCAGAATTAATTAAAAGCCTCTCATTGTCTTACAACAAAGCACGACAAGCTGCAATTACCCAGGAAATTTTAGAGGTTGTGGGTGGCGCTCAAGCCCTAGGTGCTTAAAACTTGAAATGTTGTTTATTATTAATAGCTAATTGTTGATTATATGTAAATTTATTATATATATATATATTTATATTAATTGACAGTTAGCTATTTTAGTGCTGTGCAAATCAAAAATAATCAAAAATTAGTTAATAATTTATTCCGATTATACGGTTAGTAGTTGTTTATTTGACCTACTAACCGTCAAAATATACATCGATACAGCAACTATTTAAGCACCACGTCTTAATGCTGCTTCTACTTGCTTGAACTCTTGTTCCAAACGATTTTTCAGCTTTTCAGGTACGGGACGGTTGGGATAGGAACTGTAATGTCCAGCTAAGGAATTGAGAGCAGTTCGCATAGTGGTAAAAGAACTTAAGCCAGATACAGATGTATTCCGCTGATAGCGAGCTGCGAACTCATTAATCTTTTTACGTGCTTCTCCTTGAACTGCTGCTTTATCGGCTGCATCATCAGGTAAAGCTAAGGCATTTCTCAACACATTAACTATAGCTAAGGAATCTTGCTGATAATCCCCGGTTAGATTGTCTGGACTACCAGAACATCCAGTCAAACCAATGACTGCAACCAAAACTAGGGCAAGTAAACGTGACCAATAGCGCTTCATTTTTCTTGGTTTGTGAACAAATACTTAAATCAACGTCCATCGTATCCTGTATTTGTATCGTGGGGATCGTTTTTGAAGAACCGTTAAGTATGGGGGGATGGGGGGATGGGGGGATGGGGAGAAATAAATCACTCCGGTGGTACTAACTATCCCCAATCCAAAATCCGTCTTGGAAAGTTTTGGGGTTCGAGAATCTACACCCCAAACTTTCCGCAAAATCTAAAATCTAAAATTGTTAGACTTTCTCATACAGTGTATTCCGTTGTTGGTATGGTCTTCCTAAAGAAGTTATGCTCGCTTGTAGAGTTGAGACGGACATACAGGTACCTCCAATAGCACCTGCCATTGTGGTAATATGTTCCTCCATTAAGGTACCGCCAATGTCGTTACAGCCACAATTTAAAGCCTTGGTTGCTCCTTCGATTCCTAATTTCACCCAACTTGGTTGATGGTTTGATATCCAATTTCCTAAGTAAATTCGAGCTACAGCGGTGAGTAAGAGTGACGAATCTAACTCTGGTTGGTCGCGTCCAACACGACGGCGTAAGGGTTTTGGCGCTTCTTGACCGACAAAGGGTAATAAAATAAACTCCGTTATCCGAGCGGGATAAGCTTTGTTAATGGCAATTTGTTGTTGCGATCGCAATTTTTCTAGATGTCCAATTTGCTGTTCTGGGGTTTCGATATGTCCCGATAACATGGTGCTGGTTGTGGGTAAACCTAATTGATGAGCGGTACCGACAATTTCTAACCAAGTTGCGGAGTTAATTTTTTCGGGACAAAGAATACGTCTGACTTGATCATCTAGTACTTCGGCTGCTGTTCCTGGCATAGAACCCACTCCCGCAGCTTGTAAGGCTGTTATTACTTGTGCATAAGTTAATCCATCAAGTCTGGCGATAAATTGCACTTCTTGGGGAGAAAAAGCATGAAGATGTAGTTGGGGAAATTCTTGTTTGATAGTTTCTACCAACTTAAGATAGTAATTCAAAGATTTACCATCTATTTTTGCTTCGGGATTTAATCCACCTTGCATACAGATTTCCGT
>JBHJOU010000653.1:0-3518 GCA_050329355.1 Rivularia sp. (in: cyanobacteria) | reverse complement strand
CTGAAATACCCAGTACGCTTATCAATCCGCAATAAGTTAGTTTATTCTCCCCATGAGTACGGACCTGGGGTATATAATATGCCTTATTTCTCCGATGATAAGTTTCCCCAAAATCTCGTCCATCGCTGGCAAATCGGTTTTAATTATATTTCTAGTCAGCAGAAGGCTCCAATTTTTGTGGGAGAATTTGGCGGACGTTTGAATGATAGTGAGAAGGAAGCCGTTTGGCTGAATAAGTTTGTTAAATATATCGATGAAAAAAACTTGAGTTTTGCTTTTTGGAGTTGGAATCCAAACAGCGCCGATACAGGAGGTATTCTTTTAGATGATTGGAAAAGTGTAGATTTAGCAAAACAAAAACTAATTTCTCAATTACTTCCAGTTAAATTTACTGAGATATTCACAAGGGAGTAGAGGATGGGGGGATGGGGAGATGGGGGAGATGGGGAGATGGGGAGAAAGAAATAAAAACTGTCAACTAACTCCATGTCCTTACAGACACGCTGCGCTAACACTCCTAACTCCTAACTCCGGTGGTACTAACTCCTAACTCCTAACTCCGGTGGTACTAACTCCTAACTCCTCACTGTTTAGTCGTCCGAATCCATAAAGTCATCATCGTCTTCGTCTTCGTCTTCAAATTCTCCTAAAAGACTATCGTCATCAAAATCATCGTCATCATTGTCATTATCAACTTGCATGGGCGTTAATCCCTTAATATCTTCATCCACATTTACCCCCAGGTTATCGCTCATCAAGTCGTTATCATCATCTAAAATCGCTCGCGATGTACTCCTCAACCCAAAGCCTTCTGGTACCATCGTCGGTGAATCCAAATTGTAGTTACGGGCTGTCCTATCGTCTAAAACCATGTCCAAGGGATCATCGACTTCATCGAGTATGCCGCCGCCACTCATATCTGAGGTATAGTCATCAACAATACCCATTTCTTCATAAGCGTTGAATCCTGTACCCGCTGGAATCAATCGACCGATAATTACGTTTTCTTTCAAACCGCGCAACCAGTCGGATTTACCTTCAATTGCTGCTTCGGTTAACACGCGAGTTGTTTCTTGGAATGAAGCCGCTGATATAAAGCTATCTGTATTCAATGATGCTTTCGTAATCCCTAATAATACTGGAGTATATTGCGCCTTGGCTCCCCCAGTAATCGACATGGCTTCGTTGACTTGTTCCACTTGTCGCAGTTCAATCAATTCCCCAGGCAGCATTGTAGTATCCCCGCCATCATCCAAGCGCACTTTTGAGGTCATCTGCCGGACAATTACTTCGATGTGTTTGTCGGAAATTTCAATACCTTGGGATTGATACACCGATTGCACCTCGTTCACCAAGAAGGTCTGCACTTTTTGCAACGCCAGACTGGTACAAGCATACACTCCCTCGTCGGAACCGATGTTAAAAAATACTTCCAAGATTTCATGAGGATTAGAAGGACCATCTGTCAAAGGCTGACCAGTAGCTACCATCTGCCCTTCGGAAACTACCATATTCTGTCCCGGTCCGAGGGGATAATCGGTGACTACTCCCCCAGCTTCCAACACCTTAATTGCGATCGCCTCATCACCGTCACCGTAAACTGGCTTCACTTCCCCGGCTCTGCGAGCTAGCATACATCCTTCTTTCGGCTTACGAGCTTCTAAGAGTTCTTCAATTCGAGGTAAACCTTGAATGATATCCCCAGTCTTTGCCCGTTCAAATACCAATAACACCAAGTTATCACCGCGCTGCACCAAATCCGTATCCTCAACTTGCAGCACTGCTCCCGGACTAACCCGATAAGGACGACCCATCCGCAAAGTTACGTAGTAAGGAGATTGTCCACTGTCCACTGTCAACTGTCCACTGTCCACTGTCAACTGTTGATTACCAACATCAACTACTTGTCCCGATTGTTCTGCGAATACTCCAGGAGCAATTTCTACACCCTCTACCAGCAAATCGCCGACTTTACAAGTAGGAGCCTGATCGAGGTTAATAGTAAGCATATCGGCACTGCGTAATATCAAGCAGCGACGGGGTGCGTCTGTGCCTACTTTTACGCCACCGATGACACCTCCTTCTTTACACAGAATTTGTGTCCGCGCTACTACAGCACCAGGTTCTATAGTCAACCCATCTTCTACTTCTAAACTGGTCTTGGTACTACCTTGAGTAGCATCAGCCGCAATATCACGCCGAATCACCAAGGATTCCAATATCACCAATTGCAAGCGTTGAATTTCTGGGTCATTTTCATCGGGAATTAATTCGATGTCCGCAGCCAAGGGAGAAGTATTATGTTCTTCTCCTTCTTGTCCAATCTCCAATACCAACTGTGTCCGCAACAGTTCCACCGATTCTACTGA
Source organism: Rivularia sp. (in: cyanobacteria) (assembly GCA_050329355.1). Lineage (GTDB taxonomy): Bacteria > Cyanobacteriota > Cyanobacteriia > Cyanobacteriales > Nostocaceae > Rivularia. The sequence goes on along the minus strand of JBHJOU010000653.1, from coordinate 1,149 downwards.
CTTGATGCGTTCTGAGTCTTTGTAAGATATTCTTTGTACTGCTTTTAACTGAATTGACCGTCCACCTTCTTCGTTGGCGGAAGTAGTTGATGGTACGTCGGGATTAGTCGGTACAGGAAATTCTACTACCGGACGGCTCAAGATTGCCGGTCCTTCTGGGGTTTCTACATACTCGATGTAACGCAGTTCGGTAAAGGTTGTACCTAAAAACTCTTCCCCAGCCTGAATAAATGTACCATCTTTACTCATTACAGATGCAGGGTCATCGACCATCAGCAGTTCTCCTGGTTTAACCACCACTTCCCGCAAGATGTCGTTTTTCTGGGTCACTTCCACCACACCGCTGTTCTGACAGAAGATATCTTTGACTACTTCATCCCCAGCATTGACAAATTGACCATCTTCGACAATTAACAAGGAAATATCTTTATTAACTTCGTGGGTTTCTTCGGGTATCCACAACAGGGTACCTCCTTGCACCACTTCATAACCTTGCTTGGCTTTACCTTTTTTCTGCACCTCCACCCCAGAGAATTTCAACAATCCCCCAGTGTTGGTACGATAGCGGTCGTCAATTAATTCTGCTACTACTTGAGAGTTCTGCACCTTGGTGCCGGGAGTTGCTCGCAAGTTAAAGACTTGGTTGTTTGCAGTACTAATTAAATAATTATTCCGACCTTGAGAACTTTGTACCGTTACCGCTGCTCGGTCTAACACAATGGACGCAGTAATAATCTCAATCTCGCGAGTACTTTTACCCGGAGTCGCTTCAGTCAGCCGCACTCCACCACCATGAATCGAAGTCAATTTAGTTTCAGCAATTACCCCGTTGGGTTGAATGCGATCGCCATTCTTAACTACCAATTCTGCACCGGGGGGTAAATTATATACTTCTCCGGAGAGAATCCAAATCAAACCACCTCTGACCGCCGTCGTCGTCGTATTTCCTTGACGGTCAGTTTTTTGTTCTGCCACCACATCGGCAAATCTTACTTGTCCGGCAATATCGGAAGCAACATCTTTGACAGCTTTCTCAGTATTAATTCGAGTTGTTCTGGCTCCCAAAGCAACTTCTGCTAACAGTTGACCTTGCTTGATTTTGGCACCGTTGGTAACGTACAAAGTTGAACCTTTGGTAATGCTAATTTC
>JBHJOU010000764.1:0-6332 GCA_050329355.1 Rivularia sp. (in: cyanobacteria) | reverse complement strand
TTTCATGTAGTATTTATGATTACATTATAGGTAATCTTATCGTGGGAAGGGAGTAACTCTTCACTTTTATTTTCTTGCGTAAATACCGGGTGCGTAGGCTTCAATCACTCTTCCGGTACGGGTACAGTTAATCATTAAATAATCGCAATTTGCACATTGAGTGCGACATATTTGGCTTTCAGTAATATGATGTCTTTCGCATTTGCTTCCACAGTTAGGACAACAAACTTTCTGTATTGTGATCATTTTTAAACCTCTTTTTGTAATATTTTGGATAAATTGGTGTTATTTTCGGTTCCTGATTTTTTCAGATGCTGCATTCACATTTATTTTATAGATATTACATAGAATTTATTTTGAGACCTGTACGGTAAACCAATATTTATAGCTATTTTCGATTATCTTCCTATTGAGACCGTTTGCCATCCAACCTTAGATACAAAACTCATCGAGTGAAAGCGATTTATATCTTTCTTTTGAGTGATCCTTGCTTGTCATCCTTTGAGACCGCTTGATTTATCCTCATTCCAGAATAACTTGATTACATTTATAATCGGTAAAAACATTATTATTTTTTAAGTAAGTTGAATTTACAACATTTTTATAGTTAAAATAACGAAATATAAAGATAAGGTCTCGAATAATTTGGGGCTAAAAATCGTCATATAGATGAAAATTGAGCAAAATTGAGAAAATATCCCCAAATTTCAATCTGCAACAGATTTATTTGATTTGTTAATCTAGTGGTAGGTAATGGGTAATGGATAATAGATAATGGGTAATTAATAGCTGATTTGTTCAGTTATAAATTACCCATCATTTTTTTTATTGGTTTAAATGTTGGGTAATTCGCAAACCCAACCGGGAATAGAATTCCCGGCTTTTAAGCACAAATCCTATAAATAGGAGTAAAAAAATCAATCAGAATATCTATGTGAAGTATCCATCTTTCATTAATGACATAGACTACTACGATATGTTCTTGAAAAATTGAGATTCTCCCCAAATAATCGATTTATCCCCTACAAGTGCATAAGTTTTGCGTCAACTTACATTTCATCTTCGACCAATTTTTCAATATACTTTTGCACAAGAGGAACTTGAAAACTAATACGGATTGTTTCCAAATCATTAACAACAATCGTTTCTCTTTGTAAAATTTCTTTACGAATTAACGAACGCACTATCATTTTATCCGCTTTATTTTTCAATTGAGGTTGTTGCCCTTCAACTAAACGATAAAGTAAATTTAGTTCATCATTAGTAAAACTTTTCCGTAATTCTCGAAAATACTGATCGGCTCTTCTAAGCACTATGGGAATCACTCGTTCAATATCTGCTAGGGAAATTTTTGATTTGTCTATATTTCTGTGATTTTCCCTAATATCACGATTAATAATTTCTACTAATTCATAGCACATTAGCTGTACAAAAAAAGGCTGACAATGAGTGAGATAAATAATCTGTTCTACAGCCGCATCTTCATAAATATCATCAGCAAAATCATCTATGGGATGTAATATCAATTCGCGAGCTTCTGACTTGCTTAAATATGTAATCAAAAAAGCATGAGTATTAATTAAATAATCGCTCCAGTAATCAGGAAGTTCTTCTAAATGATGAGAACCACTGAACAATAAAATCCAATTTGAGCGATGTTGTAGAATGTGACGGAAAAAATTTAGCGGAGCTCGACTATTTGTCGTTTCGATAAATTCCTTTAGCCGCTCATATTCATCTAGACATAAGAGAAATCGCTTTTGAGGGAAATTTGTTTCTATATCTGCCAACCAGTGCTGCAATGCGATAAATGGATCTTTTAGCAGCTTTTCTTGATTAGGAACAGGTAACATTAAAGGTAGGGGTAATCGTCTTGCAGCTTCAGTCATTTGACGTACCAAATCTTCTGCAAAACCTGTTAAAGTTATTGCCTGTGCAGTTCCTTGTATATCTACTAATAAAGGTACTAAATCCGCTCCGATTCTATAAGGTAAGTATTTTAAAGCCGAGGTTTTACCGCTACGTCGCCCACCATATAGTAATAATACCGGAGGATCGACTTCAAGTGCCGAAGTTTGAATTGCGCGAAATAAATCAATCCGTCCTTTGAAGCGTTGCTTTGCTGTGTTGGGTTCTAAAGCATTTCCGGCTATGTAAACTTGTCGTACTTCTTCAGATTCTAGCGCACGCTCTCTCAATGTCTTTTGAGCTGTCAATAAAATTGTTTTCCAATTTTGAGTAATACTTGCCACATTAGTAGCCATTTGAGGATTTTTAATCGAAGAAATACTATTTAAAAGTGATTCTAATGCAGCAATTGGTTTATCTAAAAATTTGTATTGAAGATAAGGTGAAGTTTCTTTATATGATTTGCGGACATCTTGACTAATATCGAGTAAGCGACGAATTACCCAATCAATTTCTTTGGGAAAATCAGAAGGAATCCAATTTAATTGATTTAGTACTTCTGCAATATCACGTAAAGTTTTACATTTATTGAGATAATCTAAAGCAATCTGTATAATTGCTTTGTTCGCTGTTTTTTGTTGGTTTGTAGAAGTAATGAAATATTTAAGGATATCATTAGTCATAAGTGGTTCTTCTTTGTGAGCTTTGACAATTATTCGCACCATAAAAGGTAAAGGAAAAATAATCCGTTCGTTGTTGCAAGGTGGAAGTAATCGTAGTAAAGTTGCTGTTTTTCCTAATCCTAATTGAGCAGCAATATATATACCAGTTATCCATAGCAATTCTATTAACCACCAAACTACTGGGATGGAAATAAAAAATATGGCGATCGCGATCGCCCAGTTATGATTATTATCATTAAACAAACCAGGTACTACACCCAAAGCCACACCAGCTGTAACCCCAACAGCTACACCTGAAGCGACACCAGACGCTAAAAGCCAAGCTAATCGCCAAAATAAAGTAGCAGCCAGAACCACAGCTTTCTGTGGTGAGCCTACAAATAAAAACCCTAAAAGTATAATCCATGCAATAATCCAGGCAACACCCCAACGGATTCCCAAAGAAACACCCCAAGCTACTCCCAACCAAATTCCTAATGCTAAATATCCAGTTGATTTCAGCAACAATATTAAATATTCAAATTGTTTCAAGTCATCAATTAGGGGATTTAATAAATTTGCTTCTTTTGGTATCAAAATACTAATAAGAGCGACAACAAAACAAATCCAAAAAGACCACTCGAACAACTTTTCTAACTTTTTATTTCTACCGCGAGCCAACCACAAACCTATCCACCAACCAGGTATAAACAGGAAACTTTCTGGCAATATATATATGTTGACTCTTGTGTAAATTAACCCTGCCAGTAATACAATTAAAGTGGGTACAATGGCAGTTATCCACCAAACCTGTTGTGCGTAACGATGCAAACGAGGATTGCTGTGGAATTCAGCCTTCATTACAAATGGATTATCTATAGCTTCTAATTGCGGATCAATATCTCGCAACCATTTTCCAAAAGTATAAGGTTTAAAATAAGCCCAATAAAGAATACGAACACATTCACCGACATATTTCCACAACTGAGGAAAGGAAATGGGTTTGGTCATGGCTATTATTTTATACCTAGAACTGTTTTAAAAATCTCAATAAATTCATCCAATTTAATTGCTTTGAATACAACAAGAATTACCGCTAGAATTATCACCATACCAATCACACTTTTCGCGGAATTTTCCACAAAGTTTGCACATATGCCAATAAAATTAATCAGTTTCCATAGCCATTTTGGTAGGCTATGCAATCTAGATAGTTTTAATTCTGAACTATACTTAGAAACCTGATTTTTAAACTGCCTTTTCGCCCATTCAATATCTTTTCCAGTTTGACGTGCTTCATATAAATAATAGCCAGCAAGTTGTATAAAATAAGGATGACGCTTACCCCATTGCTGCACTAAATTTTGTTCTTGTTCTGTTAATGCAGGTTTTTTTGATTGAGAATTGACTGATAAACGAGTCAGTTTAATTGCTTCGTCTGTAGTTAATTCTTCTAATTTAATTACGTGTCCAACATTAAAAAAACTTGACACTAATCGCTGTTCTTTAGCATGAACGTCAAGTTCTTTGCATGAAGCTATAACTAGCATCAAAGCGCTATCATCCATCAAAGAACGCAAATTATCATAAAAACCGTTATCAAATTCTCTTCTATTAACAAAAAGACTTTCAAAATCATCTAAACACAAAACTGGTAGCAAACCTTGTCTCTTAAACTCTTTAATCGCTAGGGAAAATGCTACACGATCAAGAGGTGTTTTTTGCAATAATGCCACTAATTTAGGCTGTATCTGCACACTAGGACAACTCAACAACTCCTGTGCTATTGCTTGATAAAAATTGTTTTCTTTCTGACAATTGGCATTTTTGAGTGATAAATAAATAACCACATAATTTTGTGGTTGCGAGATTCGCTGTTCCCAAGTTAGAAAGAAATAATATAGTAAAGAAGATTTTCCAATCTGATGTGAGCCAACAATATTTAGGCTTGTTGGCTGCGAACCACCCATTCTGCTAACAATAGCCCGTAATTCCTGCTCGCGTCCCACAAACAGATCGGGGTTTTGCAAGGTTGGACCTGCAACAAAGGGATTGGAATGATTCATCCTGAGTTGTATTAGTAACTTTTGAGACTCACTATAATTTTTCTACCTAGAAAAATTTGCTAATCAAATCACAAACTTCGCATTTGTTGTTAGAAAAAGTCTCAATTCCCACAAAAATAAACTCAATTGCTACACAACAAATTAAAAAAAAGCTTTTGAAGGGTTACAAGCAAAAGTAAAAATACTCTAAAATATTGCTTTATAATTGCAATGATTAAATATGATGTAAAATTTACCAATAATAATATCAATAATCATTAATTATGTTGTAATGTAATACAAAATTCTGCGTTGCCGGTTCAATATTGTATAGCATTTATTGGCTATATAACTATTCATGTTCTGCAAAATTTGAATAATCTTCAAACTTTATACTATTGGTCAAATTGTTGTAATCCGAGCAAAAAACTTACATGAGTTCTCAGGAAACTGATGCAAAAAGCGTTGCGTCATCAAAATTATGGCGTAGCTTACGAGAAAATCTGATTCTAATAACCATCGCGTTGGTATTAGCATTCTTGATTCGGACTTTTATCGCCGAACCCCGTTACATCCCTTCAGATTCGATGCTGCCAACTTTACATACAGGCGATAGACTGGTAGTTGAAAAAATTTCCTATCGATTTAATTCTCCCAAATTTGGCGATATCGTAGTTTTTCAACCACCCCCAGAATTACAGCGTCGTGGATATCCCGAAGACCAAGCTTTTATTAAGCGTGTGATTGGTACTCCCGGAGATACCCTAAAAATTGATGATGGTAAGGTTTATCTTAATGCTAAGCAATTGCAAGAAGACTATATAAAAGAACCACCTTCCCAACCTTTTCCCCTCATACAAGTCCCTCCGAATCAATATTTTATGATGGGAGATAATCGTAACGATAGTAACGACTCTCGCTATTGGGGCTTTTTACCCAAAGAAAATATGATTGGTAAGGCAACTTTTCGCTTTTGGCCTCTTGATAGAATTGGGTTTATCTAAGTAGGGAAAAGGGAAAAGGGAATAGGGAATAGTTTTATTGTTATTTTTTCTGACAAACCTGTATAAGTCGGGTTTTTCCCATAAAAAAATTTAGATAAAAACCCGACTTTTCAAACTCGTGATTGGATCTAAAACCGCAAATAATACATTAACTGAGCGAGTATTTCACCAGATAAATTCAACCGCTTCTGAAAATCAACTATATTGCGATAGAGTCCAAACTGATTCCGATTATCTACTACTGCTTGTGCTAAAGAAGAATCGATAAAAGGTACTTTTAATAAATTCTCAACTGTTGCCGTATTAGGATTTACAACATAAGTAATAGTATCTAACGATTCGTCATCATAATAACCAAAAATTAAAATCGTCTCTAAAGGTTTTAATCGCTGTGCCGGTAAACTTAAAGCTGCCGCAATATCTTCTACACAGTAAAATTTAACACCTGTCTGTGCAAGTTGTACAAGCGTTCGCGCTTGATGTATAGACAAACCCGGTAAGCGCAACCAATCATCAACAGTAGCTTGATTTGCGTCAATCCGGATACCAAGCTGAACCGCGATCGCAATTTCTTCCCCCGATTTTAATCGATAATAAGGGTCATTAAGCAGTTGCTGACGCAGTTTTTGCATCCTGGGATTAAGTCGGGGTAGCCAGTTGGGGTTCATGGAATGGGGATGGGGGGATGGGGGATGAGGGGATGGGGAGATGGG
>JBHJOU010000193.1:0-2976 GCA_050329355.1 Rivularia sp. (in: cyanobacteria) | reverse complement strand
ATGGGGGGATGGGGAGATGGGGGGAAATAATTATTTATTAACTCCTAACCTTTAACCTTTAACCTCTAACCTCTAACCTTTAACCTTTGCCCTTTGACCTATTATTTACTTCCCCTCTTCAGTATTTTCTATGGCTTTATTAGTTCGTTCGTGAGGTTTAAGCTTCGATTTCCAAGTGGGGAACAATCCAAGTAAATTTTTATTGATGGTTGTCCGAGTATTGAAGCTTGCCGATTTCATCGGTTCTGGTAAAACGCGATCGCCAATACCGACGAATAGCACGAATACTAAAAGTAATAATATAATAGAAGGATTTTTAAACATTTTTCGATAAAAGCGTTAAACGTAAATTAATTTAATTGTTTATTAATTGATGTATTTAGTTTATTCACTTATGATTACTTGTTGTAACAGTATATACAACTAAATTGTGTAATCAAAAAATTATCCACAATCTAATATCAAGTCTGGACAATTAGTTATTATTCCCTATTCCCTATTTTTTCGGAAGTTATGTTAAAAACTTTGTATCACACAAAGTCAAATACCGAAATTATAGGAATGAAACTAAATACTGCATCCAAATTCAAACGGATATTTAGCGGATTAACCACTTTAGTATTAATGTCCTCAATGGGATTAAACAACCCAGTTAACGCACAGCAGCAAGATAGAGGACTTTTACCTTTTTTCGATAATCAAGATAATCCCGTTCCAGTAAATTATCCACCGGGAGCGAAGTTAGATATTACACCACCACCACCTCAGCTAAATTCCTTCGATAAAGCAGTACTTAAAACTTGCGGTTCTATAGGTACACGAGTTCAGCCCAGTCAGTTTCAACAACTTTTATCCAATTATCCAGAAGTATTAGCAAAGGTTCAACAAGCTACTAACGGTGAATTGCGTCCGAATCGTAAAAGTAAGTTAGAGTTTTTAGAAGATTTAACTAATATTTGGTTCAGAAACAAAGGATTTGAACATATATTCTGTGGTGAAATATATAACGAAAATGATATCGGCGGATTGCATTTTTACGGTAGATATTTACAATTACAAAATCAAAAAATTGGTGGAAGACTACCAGTAAATCCCGGAAGACAAGAAGTTGTTCCAGGGATAATTTATACAATGGGTGTAATTATTAAACAACCCAATCGTATTGTCAGAGATGAAATTAAAGGTTATGGTTATTTAACTAATGCTGAAGAACTTTTAGTAGATGTAACTAAAGTATTTAAACAGCAAGGAAATACTGAAGGTGCTTGTATATATCAACAGGTAGATAAGGAAACAGGAATAAGTTTCCCTACAGTTTTTGTCAGAAAGAATCAGGGAATTATTACTTTTTACCCCGATGCAACTCCGGAAGGGAAACGGTGTAAAGGGTGATGGGGAGAGAAGGGGACAAGGGGACAAGGGGACAAGGAGATGGGGACAAGATAATTCTTAATTAACTGCTAACTGCTAACTCCTAACTCCTAACTATTTAATAACAATCGCTCGGACGATGTTTGTATATCGGGTTTGCGGCTTCTAATTGTGTTGCTAAACTGATGAGAGTGCTTTCTGCGGTAGGTTTTCCGATTAACTGTACCGCTATGGGTAAACCTTTGTCGTCAAAGCCAACGGGAAGCGATATTGCCGGTTGTCCGGTAGCGTTTGCTGCGGGACAAGGCGCAATCCAGCGAACTATATTATCAAATGTTTCTTCGGGACTTAATGCAGCCCATTCACCAACGCGGATGGGTGAATGTAGATACACTGGCATTACTAACACGTCTATAGTGTCGAAAAACATGACGATTTTTCGCGCTACAATCTGCATTTGGTAAACTGCTCGTAGGTATTCACCAGCAGAACAACTTCTTGATAATAACCAGCGATTTAAAGGTTGTAAAATTTCTGCGGGAACTCCAGAAGCTGCTACATTGCTTTGCCAAACTATCTGAAACGGTTCTATTAAACCACTAATGTCAGGACATTTTTCTTCTACTGTATGACCGAATTCTTCTAATAATTTAACTGTTTGCATTACACCTCGATCACAGTTAGCGTCTGCTTTCCCTAATGGAGGAATGCTAGTACAAAAAGCAATGCGAAGATTATTTACTTTTTCTTGACAAGCAGTTAAAAATGGTTTTTCCGGGTCTGGTAGCCAGTAAGAGTCTCCTGTAACATACCCAGACATGGCATCTAACAAAGCTGCGGCATCCGCGACAGTTCTGCCTATTGGTCCATTTGTGGCAATTCCGTTAAGGCGATCGCCAACTGGTGCATGAGTAACTCTTCCCCTAGATGGTTTGATACCAACTAATCCGCAACAAGCCGCAGGTCCGCGAATTGAACCGCCACCATCGGAACCTTGCGCGATAGCACACAACCCCGCAGCCAGTGCTGATGCAGCCCCACCACTAGAACCTCCAGAAGTGTATTCTAAATTCCAAGGATTTCTTGTTGGGGGAAAACCCGTAGGTTCAGTGTAAGGAAATGAACCTAATTCCGAACTTGCCGTTTTACCTAAAATAATGAATCCGGCTTGTTTAATTTTGACAACTACACCATCATCATAATCGGGTACATTATTAAGCAATGCTGCATTACCGAAACTACAAGGAATACCAGCAACTGGATTTAAGTCTTTAATAGAAATTGGTACCCCGAAAAATAATGGCAATTCCTGGTTTTGAGCCAGTATTTCGGTTTTAACTTTAGCATCATCAATTGCCTGTTCTGCCGTAACAGTAAAATAACTTCCTAACTTAGGATTAAACTGTTGAATGCGTTCTAAGTATAATTCCACCAACTCCAGCGGTGATACTTCCTTACGACGGATTAATTCTGACTGTTGTAACGCTGGTGCGAACGCTAAATCAACTTGATTCATCGATTTTGACTACCTCAAAAACAAAAATCCCCTGTATAGGAGGAGATCAACTTGAAATTTTTACCTTTCTTGCAATCCTGACACAATCT
>JBHJOU010000117.1:0-5064 GCA_050329355.1 Rivularia sp. (in: cyanobacteria) | reverse complement strand
TACAGCGATTAAACGAGTTTTAACTCAACAAAAATATTTAGTGGACTGGGTGACGGATGGGAATGAAGCATGGGAACATTTAGAATATCGGTGTACAGAATATACTATCGGTATTTTCGATTGGCTGATACCAGGAATATCGGGATTGGAATTATGCCAAAAATTACGTCAAAATCATAATTCTCTACCTGTTTTGATGTTAACAGCTAAAGATAGCATGGAAGATAAAGTAGCAGGTTTAGATGCAGGTGCGGATGACTATTTAGTTAAACCTTTTGGAATGGAAGAATTGTTAGCAAGATTGCGGGCTTTACAAAGAAGATTACCTCAATTTCAACCCCAAACATTGAAGATGGGAAATTTAATTTTAGATTACGGTAAAAATACAATCATGAATCAAAATATTTTAGGGAATAAACAAGATATTCATTTAACTAATAAAGAATTTCAGCTACTAGAATATTTTATGAAACATCCCAACCAAATTTTGACTACCGAACAAATTCGCAATCAGCTTTGGGAAGTAAGTGCAGAATCAAGCAGTAATGTAGTAGCCGCGCAAGTACGTTTATTACGACGTAAATTAATGTCAAATGGCTGTGGAAATCCTATCGAAACTTTACATGGTATGGGATATCGATTTAATTTTAAAAATCAGCTATAGAAGCTATAAAAATGAATCAAAATCAACTATTTCAACATACCCGAATTCGATTAGCGCTTTGGTATGCTGTTGTCATGGGTTTCATTTTAACTACCTGCGGTTTTGGTCTCTATACGGCAATATTTCACGCTCACTCCATAGCTTTAGATAGAGAATTGGAATTCGTTGCTAATACTTTACATAATAATCTAGAATCTAAATTAGAACAGCCGGGGAAATTAACACCAATTGTTAAGGAATTATTACCAAATATTTGTCTAATTGAAACAAATTGTATATCACCAAAATCAAGTTATCAAAGTCACATTTTAAACGTTCTTAATCAAGGTTATTATGTGCGTTTATTTGATAATTCAGAAGATTTAATAGCAATTGCAGGCTCATTACCTCAAACCAAGCCCTCAGTTTTAAATAAAAAAAGATGGGAAACCATTGAAGATGATGTAGGTAACTTTTACCATCAAATATCATTGTCTTTACATACTAAAGATAATCGCTACTGGGGATATTTACAAGTAGGAAGAAATATTGCTGACGTTAACAGCTATATGGATGCAGTTAAACTGAGTTTGCTGGTAGGATTACCAATAGCAATGATCATGGTTACTGCTGCTGGCTGGTGGTTATCAGGATATTCTATGCGACCAATTTATCAATCTTACCAACAAATTCAACAGTTTACAGCCGATGCCGCCCACGAATTAAGAACACCTTTAGCAGCAACTCAAGCTACAATCGATTCAGCATTATTAATGCCAGATTTAGAGATTAAAGAAGTTTGGGATATTCTCGGAACTATCAAGCGTCAAAATCAGCGATTAACCAGTTTAGTTGTAGATTTACTAATGCTTTCTCGCTTTGATAGACAATCTATCTCCGTAGGGCAGGAATTATGTTCTCTGAATGATGTTATTAATGACTTAATCGAAGAATTTGCTGCAATGGCAATTTCGGCAAAAGTAATGCTTAAATCTGAATTTCACGTACATAAAGATGTGAATATTGTTGGTAATTCCGAGCAGCTTTATCGCTTATTTTCTAATTTAATAGTCAATGCAATTCAATATACTTTACCCAGTGGAAAAGTGACAGTGATTTTAGATATCTGTGACTCAAACGTGATAATTCAAGTACAAGATACGGGAATTGGTATTCCTAAAAACGAACTGTCTCATATTTTTGACCGCTTTTATCGAGTGGATAGCGATCGCTCTCGTCACACTGGTGGTTCCGGTTTGGGATTGGCGATCGCAAAAATCATTGTATTGTCACATCATGGCAGTTTGGAGGTAAAAAGCAAAGTCGGACAAGGTAGTACTTTTACAGTCACATTACCTTGCAATCGATCTTTATCTAAGTAATTCAGTCCAAAAAATTGCGATCGCTGCGGTTCCTACAACTAAAAGTGCGATATTTAACTTTTTCGCGAATTACGCATTCGTTGAAATAATCTATACAAGTACTCTAAAAGCATTTAAATGAACATTTGTTCAAACTTGGCTATAATGATTATCAGTATCCCTGACAAAACAGCGACAAATAGCTTTGTTTGCCGTAGATGTAATATCATGACTAAACCAACTAAATCAAAACAGCAACCTTTATTAAATCTTGATTTACCTAGCTGTGATTCTCGTGAAATCCATCTAGATAATGTCCGTCAGGTACAGCCAGAAATTATACCGACATCCAAAGCGCAGCGGATGGCTGATTTTTTCGGAACCTTAGCCGATCCACACCGCTTGCGTCTCCTCTCAGCTTTAGCAAAACAAGAGTTATGCGTTTGCGATTTAGCCGCATCTGTAAAAATGAGTGAATCCGCAGTCTCCCATCAACTGAGAATTTTGCGTACTATGCGTCTAGTTAAATATCATCGCGAAGGACGCAATGTTTATTATAGTTTGGCAGATAATCATGTAATGAACATCTATCGTGAAGTCGCGGATCACATCGATGAGCCATAAAGTTATGAGAGTTTGAAAAGGCGCTTAAAACCGCGACTACATATACAAAGTCCACCTGCATGGACTTAATGTATCTTATCTTAAACCCCTCCAAACCAAAACTATTGACCTAAATGCTCAAATAAAATTTTAATACCTAAAAATATTAATACTAAACCACCAATTATTTCAACTTTATTTTTAAATAAATCACCAAAACTATGACCAATATAAACAGCAACAAAACAAATACCGAATGTAATTAAACCTACTTTACCCGCCGCTGATAAAATGGAAATTTTTAATACTGATAAACTAATACCTACAGCCAATGCATCAATACTAGTAGCGATAGCTAATCCTAAAAGATTATAAAAATCAAGGGGATTAAATGGTTTATCATCATTTTCTACTTGCATTGATTCATAAATTAATTTACCTCCGAGAAAAGACAATAAACCAAAAGCAATCCAATGGTCTACTTGAGATAATATCTCTCTAAAACTTAGTCCAATAAACCAGCCAAGCAAAAGCATTAATGCTTGGAAAACACCAAAAAACAAAGCTATTTTTAAGGCTTTATTAATTTTTATATGTTTAATAATCATTCCACTACTAAGAGAAACAGCACAAGCATCAGCAGCCAAACCTAATCCCATAAAAACTGTTTCCATAATATTAGTAAAAATAAATAATAAACAATAAACGACTGTATTTTTGAGTATAACCTGTTTTAAATATTGTTTATTCTCATAGTTCTTTCATTTTTTATTCATATATTTTTCATTTTAATTTATCTCCTTTGAATGATATTTTTCAAATACAAAAAGACTGCTTTAGTGCAAAAAAAAATAGCAATTTTATTGATTCCTTAAAAAGAATTTTGTTAACTTTTGGAATCATCATCTGTCTTGTTTCATATTTAATTTGATTGAGTAGTTTGAAGACAGAAAACTGGATTTCTTGTAAACTCGAAGTCTCAAAACCTTGATTTTTCCTTTAAAAACCAAGGTTTAGTCCAGGTGCATTCCGGTGAGTATATCTGAGTTACCTACGAGCAGAAAGAAAATGACCAATAAACTAACCTAAAAATAATCAGTTCAATACTTTGATCATGACCATCTCCAAAAAAGTAGCAGATATCCTCTTAAGCGCAGCACAGAGATACTTAACTTCTTTGCCAGAAGAAGAACGAAATCAAATTTTGAGTCGTGGAGCAAACAATTGCGATCGCGAAACAGTAGAATCTTTTTGCGACACCGAACAGACGACTTCCTCGACTAATTCGTGAAAAATTGCAGTTAATTCTTCCCTCGTAACTATCTCCCAAAAACCTTTACTCATAGCAATACTTCGTAAAACCTGGGTTCTACTAGCATCTGCGACTACATTTAGCTGTGAAGTTTTGATTAAGCTTTCTAATTTTTGTTGTTTAATGTTGATGGTGCTATCAAAATCAGAGTCTTTTAATTGTTTAAGTTTAAAAATTTGCTGTTGTAACTCTAGTATCTCAGATGGTACTTCTTCTGTAGTTTCCACTGGCATATTATCGACTATATTTTCCGCCTTTTCTTTTAAAGCTTGAATTACAGCATCAATAGCAGCTTCTAACCGAAAATAAGTTCGCACACCGCATTTTTTTGGTTGACGGGGTTTTGGATAAGCACCCGGACATTTTAAGTGTTCGTAGACTTTACCATTGACTTTTGTAGACCGCTTTTCCATGGTTGAACCGCATTCAGCACATTTACATAAACCAACCAATGGATTTGTCACATATTTTCTTCTACCACAGGGATCAGTAGACAAAATCTGAATTATCTGTTGATGTTGTGCGAGTGAGATAATTCCTTGATGGTTTGACTGTAGTATGACTCTTTTCTCCGATTCAAATGGATAATAACAAACCATACCGCATAATTGAGGATTAGACAGCCAGCGACGGAATGAAGAGACATCTCTGGCAAAATCTTCATATTTATACTTACCAACTCTTTCTAATCCATATTTATCAGTTAATTTCCGAATAGTCTTTGATAATTCTCCCGATGCGAGAAATGTCTCTACACACAAAAGCGCAACTTCAGCATGGGTTTGATCCGTATCTCGATATAGTGCTGTATTAGGTACTACGCTATCGCTATTTTTTATAAAACCGAATACTGCTTGGTAAATCTTTCTTTTTTCTTGAAAATATCGATGTCCTTGAATAGCGTTATATCTATTTTTATCTCGAACCTGTGCAGACATGGCAGCTAATATTCTGCTAGTAAATAATCCCTCTGGAGTTTCTAAATCCAAACTTCCACCATCGAGAAATATCAACTCTACCCCAAATTTCTGTAACTCCTGACGTGCAACTTCCCAACCCAATGCAGAGCGAGTAAATCGATCAAAGCATGGCACGATTATTTTATCGACTTTTTGCGATCGCACTAATTCTAAAACTTGATTATA
>JBHJOU010000915.1:0-5676 GCA_050329355.1 Rivularia sp. (in: cyanobacteria) | reverse complement strand
CCCCTTGTCCCCCCCTCTCCCCCGCTCCCTACTCCCTTTTCAAAACCACTAATTGGCTCAAAGCCGATCAAAAACCAAATTTTGATATTCTTGTTCGGTAACAATATCAAAAGTGCTTTCAATTCGATCTAAGAATACTAATCCGCTCATATGGTCGTATTCATGTTGAAAAATACGAGCAACAAAGTCGGTCAATTCTTGTTTTTTTAATTTACCGTATCTATCAGTATATTCAACTTCAATCGTCTTGTATCTCGGAACTAAACCTCTAATTCCGGGAATACTCAAGCAACCTTCCCAATCTTTGACAATTTCATCGGAATAATTCACAATTCGAGGATTAATCATTGCTGTCGGCTCCATCAAAGGAGCATTGGGATATCTAAGGTTTGGACGAGAAGCAACAATAAAAACACGATAACCCACGGCAACTTGTGGTGCTGCAATCCCAACACCATTAGCCTCACTCACTGTTATCAATAAATCATCAATTAATTTTTGAATAGTTTTGTCTTCAATATTGTTAACAAACTCAGCTTTTTGTCGCAGAATCGGATTACCTAATTGAATAATAGAAAGTTTTTCAGACATTATATAAAAGTTAGGAATTAGGAATTAGTTGACAGTTGACAATTGACAGTTATTATTTATTTCCCCCCATCTCCCCATCTCCCCATCTCCCCTTCATCCTAACCACCCTGTCGGGTTGTAGGTAAAGGAGCAGGTCTAACTGCTAAATTTGTAGTCCTACCGTTGCGCTGTACTTCTATATTTAAAGCTTGACCAATTTTACTATTTTCAACTATTCTTTGCACATCTTCATTATTATTTACAGCTTGCTTATTAATGCTAACGATCACATCTCCGGCTTTTAGTCCGCCTTGAGATGCTGGAGAACCACGCATAATCCGCATTAATAAAACACCTTTATCTGCTGAAATACTCGGACTTCCTAATTCACTGTTGAGTTTTTCTTTGATTTCTGGTGTCAGCGTCACCATCTGAATTCCTAAATAGGGATGGTCTACTCTACCTTTAGCAATTAATTCTTGAGAAATTCTTTTAACTGTATTTACCGGAATCGCAAATCCTAAACCTTGAGCGCCTCTAATTATAGCAGTGTTCATCCCTATTACTTGTCCGCTAGCATTTAATAAAGGTCCGCCGGAATTACCGGGGTTAATTGCAGCATCTGTTTGAATATAATCAACTCGCTTATCAGCAGCAGCACCAATATCACGGCTAGAACGTCCTGTAGCGCTGATAATTCCGGAAGTTACCGTGTAGTTTAAACCTAAAGGATTACCAATGGCAATTACCGCTTCTCCTGGTTGTAGGGCTTCAGAGTCTCCCAAACCAACAGTAGGTAAATTATCTGCATCTATTTTAATTACAGCAACATCTGTTACCGGGTCTTCACCTAATACTTGTCCGTCAAATTTGCGACCATCTTTCAATTCAACGGTTACTCGATCGGCTCCGTCTACTACGTGAGCATTAGTTAATATTTCACCGTTGGAGTTGATAATAAATCCAGAACCATTACCCCTTTGTTCTCTTTCTCTGGGTTGTATCGGTGAGCCATTACCAAAAAATCTCCGTAAAAACGGATCGTCAAGTTCATCTGAAAGACCGGAACTTACTGCTCTAGAAGTATCAATCCGAACTACAGCCGGACCGACTTCCTGTACCACCGAAACCACAAAGTTAGGGTCTCTTGACTCTTTGAAGATTGCGGGAGGAGCAATTTTAGGTACATTATTATTATTTTGATTATTTTGATTATTTTGATTATTTGGATTGTTTTGATTGCGAGCCTGCGCCGGAGTATCTGGAGTATTGCGACCTATAATATTACCAAGGTTAGAACAACCATTAAGCAAAGCAGTGCTAATCGCAACCAGAAAAGTTAAGATAAAGTTTTTTACCCAAAACTGCTGTCTCTGATTTTTAGTATAAATATTACTTAATTGTTGTTGATGGTCTTTTCTATTCATGTGATTTTACTTCTCCGTGTGAGTGCGTGAATGATCGGATATTGCCTACTGGATAAATATAAGACGGGACTACAAATTAAAATTTAGTTTTGGGTTTAGATTGCCTGAAAATCACATTTTTGGCAAGGCTACTTATTTAATATTTTGTTGTTTTTTAACGATTACCTAACAATCGGTGGTTGAAATGTCTGAAAAAATCGAAAATTTATGGTCTCAAGTCTTGGAACGCTTGCAGCTAGAACTTTCGCGTCCCACCTTTGAAACTTGGATTAAAACCGCGATCGCCGAAAAGTTAGAAAATAACTGTTTGGTAATTCGTACTCCCAATCCTTTTGCTCGCAATTGGTTACAAAAGTATTACATAAAAACGATTGCTTCAGTAGTTCAGGATATTCTCGGTCATCCGGTAGATATTTATTTTACAGTTACGAGCGGTGATTCAGCTTCGGAAATCAACGAATTACCTCTATCTACAACTATTCGCGGAAATATCGGTAAAAATGAGCAGAAAACGTCTATTTTAAACCTAAAATATGTATTTTCCCGTTTTGTAGTTGGTGCAAACAATCGTTTAGCTCATGCTGCATCTTTAGCGGTTGCAGAATCTCCCGGTAAGGAATTTAATCCTTTGTTTTTATATGGTGGTGTGGGATTGGGGAAAACTCATCTGATGCAGGCTATCGGTAATTATCGCTTGGAAATTTTCCCTTCGGCTAAAATATTTTATGTTTCTACTGAACAGTTTACTAATGATGTGATCAGCGCTATTCGTAATGACAGCAGACAAAGCCTCCGAGAACGTTACAGGGCTACTGATGTACTTTTAGTTGATGATATACAGTTTATTGAAGGTAAAGAATCAACTCAAGAAGAATTTTTTCATACTTTTAATACTTTATATGAAGCGGGTAAACAAGTAGTTATTGCTTCTGATCGTCCGCCGAATCAAATCCCTCGTCTCCAAGAAAGATTATCTTCCCGCTTCTCTATGGGATTAATCGCTGATATTCAAGCACCAGATTTAGAAACTAGAATGGCTATTTTACAAAAAAAAGCCGAAGATGAAAACTTACGTTTACCCAGAGATGTTATAGAATATATTGCTTCCAACTACATAAATAATATTCGAGAATTGGAAGGTGCATTAATTCGAGCCATGGCTTATGTTTCGATTTGGGGTTTACCTATGACTGTGGAAAATATTAGCTCGGTTTTAGAGCCACAAACTGAGAAAGTAGAAGCAACTCCCGTAGCAATTTTAAGTATAGTCGCCGATACCTTTAATATTTCTATCGAAGACCTCAAAAGTAATTCGCGACGCAGAGAAATTAGCTGGGCGCGACAAATCGGAATGTATTTAATGCGTAAATATACAGATTTAAGTTTACCTCGAATCGGTGAAGAATTTGGCGGTAAAGACCATACCACGGTTATGTACAGTTGTGACAAAATTACTCAATTAAAAGAAACTGACCACAATTTAGTACAAACCTTACGTCAACTTGGCGATCGCATTAATATCAATGGCTCTAAGTGAAAAATCAAAAATCAAAAATCAAAATCAAAATCAAAATCAAAAATCTTTACTTTTTTGGATATAATCAGTTACCTATTGGGCTACTTGTTTATTTAATAGTTAACATAAGTATAAAAATAAATTAAAAGCAAATATATTTGTGGAAAACTGCCAGTAAAACTGTGGAAAATTCATTTAAGTATATATACTCTGTGGAAAAAAAGTTAGTTTTTCCACAGCTTTTTCCACAATTAGCTTTTAGTAGAAGTGTCTTTGAGAAAGACTGTGGTAAGTTTTCCACAACTTTAAAAAATATAATGGTCAATATTGCCCTAACGTTTATTTAACGACAAATGTACGATTTCGGAATTTGTACTGAGATTTTCACTAAATAATCTGGATAAATATATAGTGTGGTAAAAAATACTGCATAAGCAGATTGTTTTAAGGGTAAAGTATCGATTTTCACATGGCTCCAAAGCAAGAAAAATTAGACTTTTATTAGCTCGAAAAATCTTTTTCTTAGTTTACTTCGTCGCTTTCTCGACTAATAGCTGCTTCCTCAATAGATAAATCTTCAGAAATAAACTGGATTAATTTGGCATCAATGCTAGCCAATCTTATGTTTAACTCTTCTCGCGGAATTCCCCACTCGCCATGCGATGGGGATGGATAGCTTATTGGCGGCAGGTTCCCTACTCTCTCTTGAACTTCCTCGAGAGAATCTGGTAAAATTGTATTGGTCGTTGACCCACCCGCATGGCTGACCACAAAAGGCTTTTAGCCCTGCAACTAGCATGAGAAATGGGGAAAGAACAAGTCCGCTGGCTGACCATTGTTGTAAGTCCAAGATGCGTTGTACGAATAGAAATCAAACAATCCCAGGAAGTGGGATTGCTGCCTGTGGAGGCTGTGTAAGTCCAATACTGGTTCGCTGGTAAAGGCAACGGCTAACGAGACGGGAAACTCCGAAGACGAATAAGACCGTCATTGTTAGCTGTTTTGGAAGCCCCAATTTCAGCGAAGCAAGTTGGGGTACTTCACTGGTATGTACAAGCCATATGCAGCATCCGTAAAATACACCATGAAACTAGTTTGCAACCAAAGCGATTTAAATACTCACCTTTCACTAACCTTTCGTGCTGTTCCTTCACGTCCGACTCATCCTATACTTGCTAATGTACTATTGCAAGCAGATGTTGCTAGTGGTCAAGTAAGTTTGACAGCTTTCGATCTAAGTTTGGGAATTCGTACCACATTCAAAGCCGAGGTTTTAGAATCCGGAACAATTACTCTTCCAGCCAAGCTACTTAATGATATAGTTTCTCGTTTACCATCGGGAGAAATCACGCTCTACATCGACGAATCATCGGATACAGAAAATCATTCGGGAGAAGGTTTAACCGTCACTCTCAAGCCACAAAGCGGACGATATCAAGTACGAGCAATGAGTGCAGAGGAATTTCCGGAATTACCTGTAACTGAAAACGATCAAGCAATTCATCTGACTGTGAGTGCCTTAATTGAAGGTTTGGAGGGTTCGCTATTTGCGACAAGTGCAGATGAAAGCAAACAAGTACTTACAGGAGTACATTTGACGGTTAAAAAAGACAGTTTGGAATTTGCAGCCACTGACGGGCATCGTTTAGCAGTAGTAGAAACTAGCAACGACAATTTAGATGCTGATGAACAGTTAGATTCTTTAGAGGTAACATTACCAAATAAAGCTTTACGAGAATTAGAAAGAATGCTAGATCATAGTTCAAAAGAAGATGAACCTGTAGCAATGTATTTTGATCAAGGACAAGTAATTTTTGAATGGCAAAATCAGCGTTTAACCAGCAGAACTTTAGAAGGACAATATCCAGCATATCGTCAACTTATACCCAATCAATTTGAACGAGAATTAACTTTAGATAGAAAACAACTTATTAGTGGATTAGAAAGAATTGCGGTATTTGCAGACCAAAAAAATAATATTGCTAAAGTTAGCATTGATAGTGAATCTCAAGAAATTACCTTGTCAGTAGAAACTCAAGAAATTGGTAGTGGAATGGAATCTATGCCGGCACAGATATTAGGAGAAGATATTGATATTGCTTTTAATATTAAATATTTGATGGAAGGTTTAAAAGCATTACCTTCGGCAGAAATTCAAATGCA
>JBHJOU010000614.1:0-5163 GCA_050329355.1 Rivularia sp. (in: cyanobacteria) | reverse complement strand
ATTGAAGTGTATAACAATGGTTTGGATACTCAAACAGTAGAGCAAGTGCGCTATCTGTTAGAGCAAGGGTTTAAAATTGGTACCGAACACGTAGATAGTAGACGTTTTCGCACTGGTTCTTGGCATAGCTGTCAACCGATTGAAGCCAGAAGCGTAGGTGAAGCAGTATCAGCCTTAGAAGGCTGTATGAGTGAACACCAAGGCGAATACGTGCGTTTATTTGGAATCGATGCCAAGCAGAAAAAACGGGTATTAGAAACCATCATTCAACGTCCAGATGGTTCGACAAAACCAACTATCATCTCAACCTACAGCGCTCCTGCAAGCAGTAGTAATCGTAGTTATAGCAGTAGTAATGGTTCAAGCAATGGTGGTCGCAACAGTAGCTATAGTAATGGGAATTCCAGCAGTGGTAGTTCCCAACTAGATAGCGAGACAATCGATCAAATGCGTAACCTACTCTCAGGAGGTTACAGAATTGGTATGGAACACGTCGATAACAGACGCTTCCGTACAGGTTCCTGGCAAAGTTGTAGCCCAATTGAAACAAAAAACCTTAATGAGGCTATTTCTGCTTTAGAAGAATGCATGAGAAGCCATGAAGGCGAGTATGTGCGCTTAATTGGTATTGACACCAAAGGGAAACGTCGGGTACTAGAAAGCATTATTCAACGTCCTGATGGTTCTGGTGGTACTGCATCCAACGGTAACAGTAGTTCATATAAGACTGATACAAGTTCAAGTTACGCCTCAACTTCGAGTTCTACTCCCGTAAAAAGTTACAGTACGGGCAGTGGTGGTACTGCAACTCTTGCCAATACTCAATTAAGTACCGAAGTTTTAGAAGAAGTTCGACACCTGTTGCATGGCGGTTACAAAATCAGTGCCGAACACGTAGACAACCGTCGTTTCCGTACAGGTTCTTGGTCAAGTTGTGGACAAATAGATTCAACGAACGAAAGAGAAGTACTAGGTATCCTCGAATCTTATCTCGCAGAATATCCAGGAGAATACGTCCGCTTGATTGGTATCGATCCGAAAGCCAAGCGTCGCGTAGTCGAAAATATTATTCAACGTCCGTAATCGAATTTTGGATTTTGGATTTTAGATTTTGGATTTTGGATTAGGGGTTAGGAGTTAGGAGTGAGGAGTTAGGAGTGAGGAGTTAATAATTATCGTCCCCCCATCTCCCCATCTCCCCATCTCCCCATCTCCCCTAAACCGGACTTACCTTTGCTCGATACAATAACTTCTCTCCTTGACGGTAGCCAGCATAACGTACCTTGACTTTTTCGTTTGGTTGTGCATTCCCTTCTATCAGCTGGTGAATTTCGGGTTCATAAGGTAATTCTGTACCTACCTTAGCAACAGTTTCGATTCCCCATTCTTGTAAAAGTCTGGTAATCGGTTTTTCGATCAAGGGAATTATATTTACTGCTGGCAATTGTTGATTTTCTCTGGCTTTTAGTGCTGCTGTTGGAAATTGGATTAACAATGATTCAAGAATTTGTAAACTCGATTGCTGAAATTGAAAAAATAATAATTTTTCTTGATTTTCTAGTTGTTTTTGTAAGCGTTCGTATTCTTTTTTTAAATCTGCTATTTGTTGTGACGAATGCTGTATTGATGCTTGTTGTTTTACTACGTCTGTATGATAATTTTGATTGGAAAAATTAATGATTAATTCATTTAAATCTATTTGTAGTGTTTGTGATATTTTTACCAAATTTTCTAGACGCATTTGCTGTATTTTCCCTTGACGCAAACACCGTATTTGATATTCAGAAACTCCAGCAGCTTCACTCAATTTTTTAAAACTAGAAATTTCTTTCTGCTGCATTAATTCCAATAATTTATTACTAAAATCCATTTGATTTTAAATTATTAATACCATGAAAAGTTAGGTCAAAGGCTATATCTTTAGTACTTAGTTATGTAACCTATTACCCATTACCCATTACCTATTACCCATTAAAAAACTTTACTTCCCTTTAACTAAACCTTCCGATTTACCATTGTTGCACTCGCTTGGTCAACTGGTACTAACAAAATTTCGCTGAGGTTAACATGAGGAGGACGGGTAACACAAAATAATATCACATCAGCGATATCATCTGGGGTGAGAGGAGTTAATCCTTGATATACTTTTTGAGCGCGATCGCTATCTCCATGAAAACGCACTTGGCTAAATTCAGTTTCTACTAAACCAGGATCAACCGAACTTACACGAATGGGAGTTCCTAACAAATCTTGCTTTAAACCTTGAGAAATTGCCCTAACAGCGGCTTTGGTGGCACAATAGACATTACCACCGGGATAAGTTTGATGTCCAGCAATCGAACCAATATTAACTATATGACCACAATTGCGATCGACCATTCCCGGAACTACACAACGGGTAAGATAAAGCAAACCTTTGACGTTGGTATCAATCATCTCCTCCCAATCTTGGAAGCTACCTTCATGAAGCTTGTCTAAACCGCGACTCAGACCAGCATTATTGATTAGAATATCAATATTCGACCATTGAACGGGTAAGTTAGATATAGCAGATTCTACAGCATTGCGATCGCGAACATCTAGTTCCAATAAATGAAAATTTTCCGATGATAATTGCAAAGTTTCCACAAGTTGCTGCAAACGTTCCAAGCGTCGCGCAGCTAAAATTAGTTTTGCACCAGCATCGGCAAAATATTTGACGCAAGATGCACCAATACCGCTACTTGCACCAGTTATTAATACAATTTGATTTTTAATTGAAGCCATAAAAGGAGTTAGGAGTTAAGAGTTAGGAGTGAGGAGTTAGGAGTTAGGAGTGAGGAGTGAGGAGTTAAGAATTAAAAATAAGGGACACTTATAAAGGCTACCTGTATGAGCTACACAAATTTTAGCCCAGGTCGTCGGGTTTTGTTCTTATAGCCCCAGACGAATAGTCTCAGAGCTAATTCTAATTAATTTAACGGCTAATTTGAACTTATGTATGAATTAAGAACAAAACAAACAATATTTTATAACTCCCAACTCCCGTACAGACGTAGCAATGCTACGTCTCTACAACAACTCCTAACTCCTAACTTATTTCCCCACCACTGGTACACGCTGAGTAATCATAGTCATACCGTTTCCTCGTACTAATACCGCAGAAATCCACTGATTACCAGGTTTTGCTGGTGCGCGCCCAACTTTAAATATTCCCCCAGCGGTAAGCAATTCCAAGTCTACAGGTGTAGGTTTGAGATATTTTCCTGGTTCAACAGCTTCATCTAGAGCCGTACCCAAGAGAAAATCATCACCTAGAGGCTCGTTGACAATTGCATCAAAATAATAGCTCTCTCCGACTTTTAATTGGTCGGGTAAATTAATATCTACCTTGGGAGGATTGACACCGTTCGTAAGTTGAGTACGTTCTGATAAAATATCTTGGCGGATAATTTTACCATTAACGATACGCTGACGAGATTTAATAGTGGCATTCATGCCTAACTTATTATTCGCAGCAGGTAAAGCAACTATATTTGTGACTGTATCGGCAATGATACTATTACCTTGAGTACTCCAAGATTGCAGTTTGGTAGTATATTTCAAGCTGGGATACCGATTCCACAAAGAAGTTAAGGATTTTTCCATGCTCGAACGGTTTAATCCGTCTCCATGAACAAAACTAGGGCTGTAAAAATTCATTACACCCTTGACATCAGCGCGGTTTGCGGATGCATCAATTTGTGTTATTAGATTTTTGACTTGGGGAGGTGCATTTTCTGGTACATTGGCTTGAGCGGATTTCCAAGCAGTAGATAAACCAAGGGTAAGGATGAATAAAATTACCCAACGGCTACCAGTAACTCTTGATTTTCGTGCGGGTATTAAGGTATTAAAGTTAGACATTAGTGATTGTGTTGTAGGTAATTTAACTACGGTACTGATTCGCTAGTTTGATGTATAACTCATGCCATAACTCACCTTTACAGGTGAAATTCCGGATGAGCTGACAAAAAACCAGGAAATTGATTTATTAAATTTTAAGCTAGGCGCTAACAGGGTAAAGGGTTCATGGCTCACACTCCTATACGATTACTTATAGCAGCCAGCGGAACTGGCGGACATTTATTTCCGGCGATCGCACTTGCGGAACAATTGCCAGATTATCAAATTGAATGGCTGGGTGTTCCTAACAGGTTAGAAACGACTCTGGTTCCCAAACAGTATAAATTGAATACCATTGAAGTTGAAGGGTTCCAAAAAGGTTTTGGGATTTCTTCACTACTCACCTTGGGTAAACTGTGTGGTTCAATTTTACAAGTTAGAAAAATTCTTCAGCAAGGCAAGTTTGACGGAGTTTTCACAACCGGAGGCTATATTTCTAGTCCTGCGGTGATTGCAGCTCGTTCTCTGGGTTTACCCGTAATTCTTCACGAATCTAACGCAATACCCGGTAAAGTGACTCGTTTTTTTGGTCTTTGGTGTAATGCGGTAGCGGTTGGGTTTGAAGCTGCGGCGAAATATTTGCCCAAAAACAAAACTATCTATACTAGTACTCCAGTACGTTCTGCATTTTTAGATCCCGGAATTGCAGCATCATTAGATTTACCAATTCCTGAAGATGTACCTGTAATTGTAGTTTTCGGTGGCTCTCAAGGGGCAGTTTCGGTAAACAAACTAGTCCGGGAAAGCGCTCCAGCATGGTTTGATGTGGGTGCTTATGTAGTGCATTTAACAGGTGATAATGACCCAGAAGCGGATAATTTCAAGCATCCCCAGTATATTTCGATGCCATTTTATAATAATATGGCAGCGCTGTTGCAGCGAGCCGATTTAGCTATCAGTCGTTCCGGTGCTGGAAGCGTCACAGAATTAGCTGTATGTGGAACCCCAGCGATTTTGATTCCCTATCCTTATGCAGCAGAAGACCATCAAACCTACAACGCTCAAGTATATACGACAGCCGGGGCGGGAATATTATTTCAGCAGAAAGAATTAACCGTTAAAAAACTGCAAAGTCAAGTATTGGAATTATTGCAATCTCCCGATAAATTGCAAGAAATGAGCGAAAAAGCTAAAACAGTAGCGGTTCGTGATAGTGCTGAAAAATTAGCACAATTAGTCAGGGAAGTTGTGGAAAGGTAAAGAGTTAATTTTAAATTGAATAAATATTTATTTATGGGG
>JBHJOU010001024.1:0-2365 GCA_050329355.1 Rivularia sp. (in: cyanobacteria) | reverse complement strand
TCCCCATCCCCCCATCCCCTATTCTTCTACTTGATTACAATACTTATTCAAATCATTTGCTAAGGTATCAGATTCTTTAGCAGTATTTGAAACTTGCTTGAGGTGCGTTTCCATATCTTGTTTTGCTTTACGAACTTGTTCCTTACCAGCTAAAGAGACTTTAGCTGTTTTTGCGGAGCCGAGCGCTTCAGCAGCAGATTTTATATTCTTACTAAAAGCTTCAAAGTGTTTGACAGATTGGTTTTTGAAATTTTCAATTTGAGGATCTTTGAAGTTTTGTTGATTGATTTTTTTGCTGACATCTTCTAAATCTTTGGCTAATCCCAAACTTAATGTGACTTGGGAGCCTTTATTTTTTTCAATTAAAGAAGTTCCTTGATTAACCAGTTCAATCAGTCGCTGACACTGAGCTTGCTTGTTTTCGTTACAGCTTGTAATAAGCAAAGCCATGCTCAGATTAACAAAAGCAATTACCTTATATTTATTCCAATAAAACATTAATAGCCCTACTGTGAGCATTACCGAAATCATAGTATCCGAAGATTCACTAATTTTGTGAAGTGTTCCGGACATTTGCGATTTCAATCAAATTTCCGTCAATGTCGTATAGATAAATGGATTCAATCGCTCCTGTGGCTCCCGTTCTGATTACCGGGCCTGCTACAATCTCTACACCACAAGAAATTAGATGATTTTTGATTTGAGAAAGCGGTTGATTGCTGATAAAACAAATATCAGCCGAACCTGATGTGGGATAAAGTGCTTTTGGCTCAAATTCTTTTCCAATTTCGTGCAGATTAATTTTCTGCGTTCCAAGTTGCAAAGCCTTACGGTTGTCACCAAAAGTAACTATATCCATACCAAGAACGCCACTATAAAAATTACAGCTAGCTTCAAGATTACTAACAGTTAGTACCAAGTGGTCAATTCTACTGATAAATTGCTTCATGCTGACTTAAAACATACTTGTTCTCAATTACCAATTACCAATTACCAATTACCTCTTCTTATAAAAGGGCATCTTGTATGATGCCTTTAAAGATTAATTTAACTAACCGCAATAAGCGGGCGTATTGGCGTATTAAATAAATATTTGATTATTTATATTGACGCATCTGCTCTATTATGTAATCTTCCAGTTCTCGCTTCTCTCTACTGCTGGCGTTTCGTTGATAGGTTCTTTTTGTCTCTTGAATAAATTTACGTTTAGCACTCACTGAAGCACTAGATTTCATTCCTGCTTTTTGCATTTCTTTTTGTAATTCGTCCCAGGTTTTTTCAGCCATTGCTTCTCCAACTTGCACTAATGCTTGTGGTAGCAATCGCTGGGCTTCTTTACGAAAATCTTCATCTGTATCAAGAGAAGCAAAATCAATAGTTTTCAAGTCGATTTCAATATCGTCAAATTTACTCATCAAAGATTTTCTCCAATTGTATTCTTACTATTTGAGTCAAGTGTCCCTATTCCCTGTAACTTGTTGGCATATTATCACCAACCTACGGGTAAACCCAAATTTTCTAAAGTATCGCTATCTTTTAACAGTGTCTGAATATCGCTGTCTACGTGTATGCGACCTCCTGAAAGCACCAAAGCGCGTTCAGTAACTTTACTCAACCAATTTAGGTCATGAGAAGCAACTAATATTACTTTTACTGGTAAATTTGAGAGTACTTGAGCTAAATTACGTCGCCATGCAGGGTCTAATCCATTCGTTGGTTCATCTAATATCAAGATATCAGGATTTAAAGCTAAAACTGATGCTAAGGCTGCAAGTCTTCTTTGTCCGCCGGAAAGCTCGTGTGCGGAACGTTTTGCGTAAGCTTCTAAACCAAAGTCCATTAACAATTGTCGCGCTCTATCAGTTGCTTGTGCCATTGGTATACCATAGTTAAGAGGACCAAAGGTAACATCTTCTAATATAGTCGGCATAAATAATTGGTCATTAGCATCTTGAAATGAAAACCCAATATAACGCCGCACTTGTGGTAAGGTTTTTGGTTCTAATGGAATATCATTAATGATTATTTTGCCTAATGATGGTTGTTTTAAACCAATCAAATTTTCTAGTAAAGTGCTTTTTCCTGAACCAGTCGGTCCCATTAATGCAACTCTTTCTCCGGCATTCAATGTAAAAGAAATATCATGCAAAACTGATTTTTGATTGGGATAAGCATAGGCAATATTTTTAACTACAACAGTTCGATTTTGCATGGTTAATTCTTGAAAATTGGTAATTAGGTATGGGGAATTGGGAATAGGGAAATTGTGCCAAGCGACTTATATCGAGGTAAGCTAAAGCATTTGGAATTAGATAAGTTTTATTTGAGGAAATATTTCTAAGTGCTATTGTTTGTTGCATTATTT
>JBHJOU010000933.1:0-3484 GCA_050329355.1 Rivularia sp. (in: cyanobacteria) | reverse complement strand
GCTGGGTCTTTGATATCATGGCTACCAGTACATATATAACTTTTCTGTGAAATTACGCAGTGAGAACCGATATTAATTTCATCAAGACTGTATAAAACCACATCATCACCAATCCAACTATAATCACCGATAGTTACTTTCCAGGGATAAGTAAAACGGGCAGTAGGTCGAATCAATACACCTTTACCAATACGTGCGCCAAAAAGACGTAGTAAAGCACAGCGTATACCACTCATATTATGAAGGGTCAAAGGAAAAGTAATTGCTTGAATGAACCACCAAAATAATATATACCAACTCGCACGTCCCCGGTCAAAGTTGGATTGGTCATATTTACGTAAATCTATAAAAGGTTCAGTATCTAATAATTGAGGCATTGGAATTTTGGATTTTAAATTTTAGATTTTAGATTGTGAATCCTGAATAAAGAGTTAGGAGTTATAGCGTTTATCTATGAATATGCAGTTAATTAGCCCACATCGGGTGGGCTTTGCTTGTTGGTTCCCCAGAGTTACAGTCTGAGGGCATACTGGAGTTAGGAATTACTCCCTTCCCGTTCAAAGATTACCGAAAAAAAAACCGCAGAGACGCAGAGAACGCAAAGGAAAGAGATAAACAGAAATAGGTAATTTTCTAGCGGGATAGGAGTAATAATAAATTATTTCGGCTTTTCATTACATAGTATGCTAAATCATAAGTAAAATTTGCGGTATAAAGGCTTTGGGTCATGTTTACTTTATTTTTTAGTAATATCGTTCTTTTTTCCCTTCTGACGAATGCCATCTGCCCTCTGCCTTTTTATGACTATTTAATTAGCATACCGAGTACTGAAGAACCATTATTTCCTTGTTCCGAAAGCCCTTTTGTTTCTCATCAAGTTAAAGATTGAGTAACTTTTGCAGAAATACTAGGTTGAGATTTTTCTGGAGATGCAGTATTTAAACTACCACCACAGCTACGTAGTTCGTAAAGTTTTACGCCGATTTGATATTCATATTGACTCAAGAGTCGTCCGTAAATATAACCAGCTTTGCCGTCAAGGAAACCGCGCCCAATGATATAAAACAAGATAAAGCGTAATAATGGTTTAAAGGGTAATCGTACCCAAATTTTCTTTAAGAAGCGCTTGCGTTGTACTGCATCACCAAATAAACTTGCGCCGATGGTGCCATCATCAGCTTTACCCGTAAGTAAATTATAGTAAACACGAGCTTCCCAATTTGAATAACGATTATGACGCGCTAACCAGTGATAAAGGTCGCGGAAGTCTTCGTGAAGCATATCATTTTTTAGATATCCAACTTTATTACTTAAAACAACGTGTTCGTGAACTTCGTTGTCACCTGTATTGGGAATATCTTCGGTATTCAGATTTTCGTAGCGACCTTCTTTATGCTTGAATAAACGTAGGTTCCAATCGGGATATTTACCTCCGTGACGAATCCATTTACCCAAGAAAAATACACGACGGTTGAGATAATAACCACTATATTCTGGATTTTGAATCGAAGAGGCAATTTCATCCCATAATTCGGGAGTAATCCGCTCATCACAATCAACAATTAATACCCATTCGTTACGGAAAGGTAAGTTTTCTAATGACCAATTTTTCTTTTTTGGCCAACGTCCATTAAACTCGAACTGTACGACTTTTGCACCGAAATTTTCCGAAATTTCAATACTTCTATCGCTACTTTGAGAATCGACAACAAAAACTTCGTCTGCTCTTTCAACGCTTTTCAAACAAGCAGGTAAATTTGCTTCTTCGTTTTTCGCTGGAATTAACACTGAAACTGGTATTTTATGAAAAGACATATTATATTAGTTGACAGTTGACAGTTGACAGTTGACAGTTGATAGTTGACAGTTATTAATCAAAAATTATCACTAACCATTAACTAATATCTACTATCAACTAACCACTATTTACTTTCTTTTGGATAGAAATCCCTGAATAGCTGCGTTTAAATAACCTATTTGACCGTAAGCATATACAAGTTTATCAAAACGTTCTGCGGGGTCAGAATAATGTTGCAATGCTTTATATAAGCCACGGATAAACCGTTCACTACCGCGTTGTAATTGACTTGCACCCGCTTTACCGGCTAATTGTTCTCGATAACATTCACTAATACCTTGCCACCAACCTCGACTGAAAAACCAGGAACGTTTGAGACGCTCTGGTGAGACATTGTGAGCGACTAAAGCATCGGGAAGATAAACGACTTCCCAACCTTTCTCCAAGGCTAATTCGGTCATTTGCAATTCTTCGTTAGAAAGCAAATTTTTGCCTACCCTTCCGAGATTGGTGTCGAAACCTCCAATTTCATCCAAAAAACTGCCGCGTATTGAATAATTCAACCCTCTAGGAGTTAAACCTGGATTTTCAATCGAGACAACGCGATCGCCTAAATCATATGCTCCCAAATTGCTGGCTAATCCTGGTGATAGCCAACGTGGTGGTAGGGTTTGTTCTGGCCATAATAATGTAACTTTACCACCGGCGATCGCCAACTTAGAGTTACTTTGGTAGGCACCATAAAGAACTTCTAACCAACAAGGGCTTGCCACAGCGTCGTCATCAAGATATGCTAAGATTTCACCGCTGGCAGCTTTAGCACCAGTGTTACGAGCTACAGAAAGACCAAGGATAGGCTCGTAAATATACTTAAGACGCGGATGATGGAGCCTTTGTTCTACGACTTGTTTGGTATTATCTTTTGAGCCATTATCTACGACTACCACTTCAAAGCCATTGACGAAATTCTGCGACAAAAGACTATCGATGGCAGCACCTAAATAATTATCTCGATTGTGAGTACAGATAATGGCAGAAATTTGCGTGTCTGGCATTTTGATTGCAATTTGAGATTTGTCGAAGTTGGATTTTAGATTTGATCAAGGCTAATTGTTTCTAGATTTATGAATATTACATATTAGCTATGACTAAAATTTTACAACTGGCTACAAAGAATTTTAGCCAAAAATTTTATACCCACCAACCGAGTTTTTTCGGATATCAGCTTTAAAACTAGTTAAAACTTTATTTTTGCTGTTTAATATGACCGTGCAGAACTACTAAAGTTTCAGCAAGTTGATTTAAGTGGGTTTCCAGTTTCTGCTTGCGTGCTAGGAGTTGACGTAATTGTTGATAACGGGCGATCGCCATACTAACGCTAGGGACTTGTTCGGGAGGACAGGGACGACACCAAACTTCACCATTGGTATCTAAACCACATAAACGGTAGCCAGTACGCTTCGATTCAAATTTGGCTTGTGTTTGTGCGGCGCAAATTTCTTCGACATAGTTCATCAAGTGGTCAACTTCTGCATGACGTAAAGTTGCAGTAGCTTGGGGTTGTGGTTCTTTTTCATGAGATTCGAGCCAACCATTAACAATCGGTCCTTGTAAGTATAAATCCTGAATTTGTCGCACAATAGTGTGTAATTCAGTTTGCCAACCAGCAACAATTTCTTGAATTTC
>JBHJOU010000976.1:0-6633 GCA_050329355.1 Rivularia sp. (in: cyanobacteria) | reverse complement strand
TTGTTGCTTTTTATTCGGAGGCTCAGCGTTGTAAACCTTTGGCTCACGAGCAAAATTATTTAAACGACCGCCTTCTTCTGTGGTATATGGCATAATAATATCCTTGTTTTTCTCTCAATCTTATTTTACATGACCAGTATATCTACTCTCCCAAATATATAGTTTGTAAAAATAGGGAATAGGCAATAGGGAATAGGGAATGGGGAATAGGGAATAGGGAATGGGGAATAGGGAATGGGGAATTGGGAATGGGGAATAGGGAATAGGGAATGGGGAACTGTTAACTGATAACTGATAACTGATAACTGATAACTGATAACTGTTAACTGATAACTGTTCCTGTCAAGGGAGACGAAGCGCTAGCGTAATCCTTAAGGGGCATTCTACCGGCTAAATATGCTAAACGTCCAGCTACTGCTGCCATATTCATGGCGCGTGCCATTGCAGGTGGGTTTTTGGCAAGGGCGATCGCGCTATTGATCAACAAAGCATCTGCACCCATTTCCATCGCTTGGGCTGCTTCGGATGGGGAACCAATTCCCGCATCTACTACTACCGGCACTTTGGCGTTTTCGATAATAATTTTAATGTTGGCGGTGGTTTGCAATCCCTGCCCGGAACCTATGGGGGCTGCTAAAGGCATTACTGTAGCACATCCGACTTCTTCTAAGCGTTTCGCTAACATCGGATCGGCGTTGATGTAGGGGAGTACGGCAAAGCCTTCTTTTACTAATTGCTCTGCCGCTTGTAGAGTACCTATAGGATCTGGAAGTAGATATTTGGCATCGGGAATTACTTCTAATTTGACGAAATTATTCTCTTCTTGTCCGAGAATTTTCGCCATTTCTCTTCCCAAACGGGCAACGCGAATTGCTTCTTCTGCGGTTTTACATCCGGCGGTGTTCGGTAACATCCAAATTTTACCCCAGTCTAATGCTTCGGCTAAACCTTCGTGACCGGGGGCGTTGGTTTGCACTCTACGTACTGCAACTGTAACTATTTCACATTCACTTTCTGCCACACTTTGCTGCATTTGGGTAATATTTCGATATTTACCCGTACCTGTCATCAAGCGCGATGTAAATTCTTTACCAGCTATTTTTAAAATAGAATCTTTAATTGGTAATGGAGCAGAAATATTACCATGAGAAAAATTTACTTCGTTCGTGAGCATAGCGGTAGATGTAGATGATGAATTATGAAAGCGTGAATAATCAAAGTGATTTAGCAACGGATCGACTTTTTCTGACAAGATTAAGTCAGCAGTTAATTTTGCTGTGATCGGTGTTAGCAGAATACCATTACGATGATGACCAGTGGCAAATATTAAGTTTTTGCACCAACTATTACCAAGGATGGGTAGTTCATCGGGAGTAGTGGGACGAAATCCCCACCAAAATTCTTCGATGGGATAATTTTGTAATTGAGGATATAGCCGAATAGCTGCTGTAAGTAAATTTTGAATGCCTACAGGTGTATTTCCATCTGTAAAACCAACATTTTCGCAGGTAGCCCCAATAATAATTCTGCCGTCGCGTCTGGGTACGATGTAAATATCATCTCCGAACAATACTCTACCCAAAGGCAATTCTGGAGCAGACAATGGTACTTTAAGACTCAACATTTGTCCTTTGACAGGACGCACGGGTAAAGGTAATAATTCCGACAACCAAGCACCCGTTGCTAACACGTATACAGAAGCGCTGAGGGTGCCAGCATTAGTTTGTAAACCTGTTACTTGTCCTTGCTGTTGAATAATTCCTTTTACCGTAACACCTTCTTGGATTTCTACACCAAGATTTTCAGCAGCAGTTAAAAGTGTTTGGAACAAAGCCCTATTATCTACTTGCCCATCTTCAGGGTACCACCAACCGCCAATTACTTCTTCACTTAATCCCGGTTGGTATTGATGGATTGCTTGCTTATCCAACCAATAGCAGGGAGATGGGTGTATGGGGGGATGGGGGGAAACAAAGGAAAATTCTGCTTTATCCCCTTGTCTCCTTGTCCCCTTGTCCCCTTGTCCCCTTATCTCCCTATCCCCTTGTCCTCTTAAAACTGGGGCTAAAATACCACAAGCCCAATAACCAGTATCTAAACCTGTTATTTCTGTTAATTTTCTCGTCCAATCTGGATATAAATATAGGGAACGATTACATAATTCCAGCATCGCCCCATGGGAAATTCGTTCGGCAGAAGGTGCCAACATTCCCGCTGCGGCTGTTGCTGCTGCTGCTTTGTGATTTCGGCTTATAGCGGTGACTTTTGCACCGCGTAGTTTGAGTTCAATGGCTGTTGCTAAGCCGATAACACCGCCACCAATAATTAAAATGTCACTAGTCATTAGTCAGCCGGTCATTAGTCCTTAGTTATTATTAACTAGTAACAAATAACTAGTAACTTATATCTTATAACTCGCAACTGATAATCGACTGCTAATAACCAGCATTTTTTACCATAAAGCCCGAATTGGTGCATTATTGCCAGATGTACTTCTTCTTTGACCTACACTAGTTGATGGTGTAGTAGATTCTGTTGTACTACCTTGAGCGGTTGTTGTGGGCGCACTGCGAACAGTTCTTCGGTTATTGTTGTTATTTTGGGCTACGCTGCTTTCTCCTGAAGACCCAGTGGCAGTACTATTAACATTAATATTCGCTGGCAGAACTTGCGATTCTCTTCTCCTTGCGGGAACTTCGGCATTGCGTCCATCCATCGGAAAATTGATACCCAACAATGTACCTAGCAAAATCGCCAAGCCACCTGCCATCAAAATTAACGGTGTCCATCTACCCATTTTTGTTTTATCTCCTTTTCAAACTTAATGGTATATTTTCTTACTTTTCGATATTTCCGTTTTCCTACTTAAAGCTTAACCTTTTGATAAAAATCAAAAATTTTCAGCGAAGAAAATCGAAACTTTCCGTCTTTTCACATTTGAACAATACAACGGTTATATCGGTAGACTTACCAATATTACTAACAGTTAATTGTTAATTACTGTATTCACTGTTGTTATAAAGGTCAATGCCATTTTGTTGCAAAACAAATAATCAAAATATCAGCTTGTGCCTGGGAACAGCAACGCCGGAATTGCATATATAATCATTGTCTTAGGTTGAGCAAAAAAAACAGGCATCTTACATTACCAAACTGGCTTTTTATTCTTATACATTGACACATCGCTTTGTGAGTTGTTGTTCTACTATCTATAATTATGACCGTAAATTCCTCACATCAACTTTGGATATACGATACCACGCTACGAGATGGTACTCAGCGTGAAGGCTTATCAGTTTCCCTGGAAGATAAATTACGTATTGCTAGGAGATTAGATGAACTGGGAATTCCTTTTATTGAAGGTGGTTGGCCCGGAGCTAACCCTAAAGACGTAGAGCTTTTTTGGCAATTGAAAGAACAACCACTCAAACAAGCCCAAATTGTTCCCTTTTGTTCGACTCGAAGACCCAACAAACAGGCAAGTTGCGAACCAATGCTGCAAGCTATTCTTGCGGCGGGTACTAATTGGGTAACTACTTTTGGGAAGTCTTGGGATTTACACGTTACTGAAGGTCTGAAAACCAGTTTAGCAGAAAATTTAGAAATGATTCGCGATACGATTGAGTATTTCCGCGTTCATGGTCGTCGTATTATATACGATGCCGAACACTGGTTTGATGGTTACAAGCACAATCGAGATTATGCTTTACAGACTTTAAACACTGCTGTTGCTGCGGGTGCGGAATGGTTAGTTTTATGCGATACAAATGGTGGTACTTTACCTCACGAAGTTTCACAAATTGTTACCGATGTCAAGAAAAACTTTCCCGAACATATTCAACTGGGAATTCACACTCACAATGATTCGGATACGGCGATCGCCAATGCTCTGGCTGGAGTGATGGCAGGAGTAACGATGGTACAAGGTACAATTAATGGCTATGGGGAACGCTGCGGTAATGCTAATCTTTGTTCTTTAATTCCGAATTTACAACTAAAGATGGGCTACAATTGCATTGCCTCTGATCAGCTATCGAAGATAGCACAAACTAGCCGTTTTGTCAGTGAAGTTGTTAACCTTGCTCCTGACGAACACGCTGCTTTTGTCGGACATTCGGCTTTTGCTCACAAAGGAGGGATTCATGTATCGGCAGTGCAAAGAAATCCCCTCACCTACGAACACATTGAACCGGAGAAAGTCGGAAATTGTCGTCGGATAGTAATTTCCGAACAAGCAGGAATCAGCAATGTTTTAGCTAAAGCCAGTGGATTCGGTATTGAACTTGATAAAGATCATCCAGCAACGCGGGAAATATTACAGCGTCTCAAAGAATTAGAAAGTCAAGGATATCAGTTTGAAGCAGCCGAAGCTAGTTTTGAATTGTTGATGCGTTCGGTTTTACAAACTCGTCCCTGTTTTTTCCAAGTCAAAGGCTTTCAAATTCATTGCGATTTAGGTTCATCTTTGGAAACAACCAAAGCCCTCGCCACAGTTAAAGTCGCAGTCATTGGTGAAGATATTTGGGAAGCAGCCGAAGGTAATGGGCCAGTTGCTGCAATGGACGCAGCTTTACGCAAAGCTTTACTCAAATTTTATCCGCAAATCAATACATTTGAACTCACAGATTACAAAGTGCGAATTCTCAACGGACATAGCGGCACCTCAGCCACAACCCGCGCAATGGTGGAAATAGGAAATGGACAGCAGCGCTGGACAACCATCGGAGTTTCTAACAATATATTAGAAGCTTCTTATCAAGCAGTAGTACAAGGATTGGAATATGGTTTAATGAAACACTCGCAATTAAATGGTTGTGTTGTTGGGGAAAAAAGTTAGTTGATAGTTGACAGTTGACAGTTACCCATTACCCATTACCCATTACCAATTACCCAAAGAAATAATTAATTTGTTTGTTAAAAATTGTTTAAGCTTACATTGCCAATCTCAGACAAAATTTTAGACAAAATTTTAGACAAAATATTAAAAACACTCTCACACCTAATTTATGATTGGCGTAGCAGGCTTAAAACAGATTCTTTGCTTAATTGGGTAGGATTGAGGATTTAAGCTAAACTTTCCCAAGCTTGGGCTACTACTTGGCTTAGCCAACGACGTTGCTGTTTATCAAGTACGCTATCTTCTGCTAAAAGTTGTGAAGTCAACTCTTCTAATGATTGACCTTGAGAACGGACTAATTTTATTACGCCTGCAATGGCAACAGCAACTAGTTCTTCATTAACTGGCTGTTGTCTCATCGCAAAGATTTGTTGGGGGTTATCTGGGATGGGATAATTCATGGCGTGTGTGTGAATAATTAAAGGAACAAAAAAACTTGCGAACTCTTAAACTTTCTTTACAGA
Source organism: Rivularia sp. (in: cyanobacteria) (assembly GCA_050329355.1). Taxonomy (GTDB): domain Bacteria; phylum Cyanobacteriota; class Cyanobacteriia; order Cyanobacteriales; family Nostocaceae; genus Rivularia. Next base: position 1,272 of record JBHJOU010000976.1, on the reverse strand, counting down.
ATATTTATTCAACTGATAGGGCGGAGTTTACCGCGATTTACAACTTTCTTAAATCTGTCTTAATGAGTAGATTTTGGGTATATTGCCACAAAAAATGAAAGAAATTATTTATTTAGAAATCCCAACTCCAGACACAGCAAGGGTAAGAGACTGGTTGCAAAATTCCTTTGAGCCGGGAACTTGTGACAAGATATTAACGTCTGATGGCATTCGCTTGAAGTCGTCTGATACTACATCTGTTGTTTCAGATATTACGGAAAAGATACCAAACGAATTATCTGTATTTGTGTGGAATGTGCAGCGAACCACGTATTTAAAGGTGTTTCGATGGGGCGAGAAATTTCCACGAGAGATACAAATTTTACGCAAGCTCACGGATGAGGTGCGCGATCGCTTTCCTCATAATTATCCTGAACCACCAGCAATTGATTTGTCTAAACAATCAATTTTTGCAGCGCTAGCTCCCCATTATCCCCTTACCGTTAAGTATTTCCAGAAAATGCCTAACGGAGAATACGATTTAAACCGTGCCTACTGGTGGGAACAACGTTGGCGTGAAGGTGTAAGGAATCCCCAACAGCCAAAGCAAGTTATATTTTCGCACCATGAAGCGACTACAAGCGGATTTCCCTTGTCTTCTTCTAGTTACGACCTAATCTATATCGGCGGTGCTTTAGGGGTGATTCATGCGGCATTAATGGCTAAATTAGGCTATAAAGTATTGTTGGTGGAACGCTTACCTTTTGGCAAGATGAATCGGGAATGGAATATTTCCCGCTCGGAAATTCAAAATTTGGTAAATTTGGGTTTGCTGACTGCTGCGGAAGTGGAATCAATTATTGCCCGCGAATATAAAGACGGATTTAATAAATTTTTTGATGCTTATATTCCCGATCAACTCAAATCACCGATTCTTCATACACCAACCGTCCTAAATATAGCTTTAGATTCAGAGAAATTACTGAGTTTATGTGGCGAGAAACTACGAGGGGCAGGCGGTGAAATTTGGGATGAAACGGAGTTTATCAAAGCAGATATTGATGCATCTCAAGTTGTTTTGACACTCAAGGATTTATCATCACAAAGTCAACATCTTGTGACTGGCAGATTGTTGGTAGATGCCATGGGAACGGCATCACCGATTGCCTGGCAGCTCAACCCCAAACGGGCTTTTGACAGCGTATGTCCGACGGTAGGAGCAGTCGTCGAAAGTGGATTTGAACCTGAAGTTTGGGATTCTCAATACGGTGATGTTCTCAATAGTCATGGGGA
>JBHJOU010000753.1:0-4618 GCA_050329355.1 Rivularia sp. (in: cyanobacteria) | reverse complement strand
ATAGATTGAGCATGATCCAGGAGTGTAGGTTCTTCTAAAAACTGGCTGCACCGCACTAGGGTATAAAGAATAGAACCGAGACCTTTCCCTCCACCAATACCGATATTTTTCAGTATTCTCTGCTTGTCTACGGACTCTAACTGCAAAAGGTTGAATAGGGGTTGTAGCGCTCCTAATGCCAAATTGCGATTTTCTGCGTTGTCGGTAACTTGCGCTAATGCAGACAGAAATAAAGCAACTCCCGAAACCCCATCATAGAAATCATAGCCCATTGGCTTTTGTTGTAGCCGTCCAGCTTCCGGTAAATATTCCATCCCCATCCACGTCACGCTACCATCCGTAGCACAGACTGCACGGGATTGTAATTCTCGCGCGATCGCGATCGCTTGCTCGATAAAGGTTTCTTTTGCCATTGGAGCAATTGCGTCATAACCTAGTGTAGGTTCCCCAGATGAAGATGATGAACCTGCAACATCGCGAGCAAAATTGGTATATATAGAACTGCGAATAAAACCAATCTGCTGTGCTAAATCGCTTTGATTGAGTTGCTCAAAACGATTCATGACATGGTTGTAACTTGAGTCAACCAAATAATTTTTAATTGACTGATTGCTACCAATTTTCAAATCCTGACTGTAGGGATGAATACTAAAGATGGGAACATCTAAATGAGACAGTGCTTTTTGTTCGGCTGCAATAATCGGCCAACAATTTGGTTTTGTCTCATGTTTCAGAAGTGACTTACTGAGTACATCTAACCCAATACTGCGATCGGCACCATTTCGGAGAAATTTTGGCTGTAGTGTTTCCTTGAGCAGCGAACTGTAAACTTGAGTTGCGCGAAAAATAGCCCGAACCTGTTGATGAGCGAACACTACCAACAGACCATTCTCAGCCATCAGTTTTTGTTTATGGTCAATCAAGAACTGATACATTTGCTCAAATCCTTCTACCAATTCTTCTACATAATCGCCGAGTGATATTTGTACACCATTTAAAGTCACAATGTTGGAGCTTGATGTCGTTTTAACCTCTTCCCGACGCAAAACCATACCGTCGGTGTTGATGTTTTGCCACACTAATCTGTGATAACTGGTTTGTTGATTGGCCGATCCACCTAAACCGCTCATATCGTAAGCAACACCGTCCTGTCCTAATTGCCAACTAGGTAACAGGTAAGTACTTAACACCGAGTAGGTAAACTGCTCAAACGCCATAAATAAAGCACTTGTAGCCTCTCCACTTTCTTCCTGTCGAGCCATTGCAGACATCAACATTTCTAGGTCGATGGGAACAGGTTGCTCCCCACAGGCAATAATATTCTCTCGATGAAAGTCCGTACCTGAGAGTGCATACAACAAGCATAGTAGCATCCCTGCTCGCTGGTAATATCGCTTAACGGCAAGTTGATCGGTACAAGGGGAATGTTCAACGAATTCCACCCAACCATAATCCGAACAATTAATTAATGTTAGCACCTTTAATTGCTGAGGAATTCCATTTTCATTCAACCAAGCCACTAGCCGAAAATAGTCTTCCTCTAAACCAAGAGCTTTGGGTTTATAAATTAGCTTTAAACCAGAAGCAAAGGTAATTTTGATCACTGATCGACCGTTACAATGGGAATCAGAAAGACCAGACTGAATGGCAACAACTTGTCCGAGTTCTGCATTGCTTTGAAAAGTAGCCTGAATTTTTAACAAATTTGCGGCTAACCGTTGTAGAAATTCGCAGAGATTATTTACCCAAAAGTTTGTGACAGTTGCCACCAATCGAGCTAAAACAGGGTATTCTTGAAAAAAATCAAGCAGTTCACCTGCTAACATGTTCCTGATAAAATTACCGTATTGCTCGGTGGAATGGCTCCCCTCTAATTGCCCAATTAGCCGAACGAGTGAGGATTTTTGATAAAGCCGAAACACCATGAAATTCTCTGCTAGTGCCTGAGAGCAAAGCAAAGTTAAGGACTTGAGCAAAGACCGTTCTAAAGTAGCATGAGACTCGTATGAAAGAAGGAAATAATTGTCACCAGATTGAGCAGTTAACCTCTGCCGAGCAACATCGATAAACGACAAAAATATTTCCTCAAAGGGGAGCGGTTCTTGAGAATCCAAAGGATATTTTTCTGCTAATAAATCTTTCTCTAAAGCATCAGCAAAATCTGGGGTAATGGATTCCAAAACTGTCCTCAGAGTTTCTGCCCAAGCAGGTAAATTTTGCCGATCAACTAGACGAACAGAACCAAGAACCTGACGGATTTTGTCTATATCTAGACCATCCCAAGCCAAACGTTTCTCAAATTGAACTTCCTTTCCGTCAGCTATGGTTTGACACCAACGTTCAATCTGTGCGTTGATATAATTGTCATCAACTGTTACTTGATTGGGTAAAAAATCGCTTCCCAAACGCTCAGAAATTGTGCTAGCTTGTTCTACAATTTTAATTAAATCTTCTTGAGTAATTTGCATATTCCCTCATCTTGCTATTTCTTGAATCAGTGATCAGCTGATGTGCAGTTAAATCTATGTAGGGTTAGCTGTAAAAGTCTTTATTGCAAAAAGCTCGTCCCAGAAGTCGGGTTTTTTAGATAAATCTGGCATTGTATGAGACAATCTTGTTAAAAACCCGACTTCTCACCGATTGATTTGAATGGGGTATAAGTGTCAAGATTTACCAATATGCTTGCACTTTTGAGAGGAAAAATTCTTCAAAGTATTGATATATAAATAATCCAGGATAATTCAGCAAGCCCTACATAGTTCGGTTTATTTGTGCCGACTTACTTATTAGCGATAAGGAAAACAATCTGCCAAAGTAATTGACCCCAACCCACAAGGACGTAAATGACCTCCCATCATATCGTCAACGATGAGCGTACCGCTTGCGACTGCTTCCAATTGCTCCTCCGTCATACCTTCAGTGGAAGGTACGTGGGGTAGAACCAGGTAGGCTGTGTCAGCAGTTTCTTGCAGCACCTGCACTTTAAAACCATCAGGTACTTTTTGTCCAATCGCGTTTTCAATTTCAGCTTTTGCGACAGCAGGATTCGTCAGCAATTGTTGCTTGAACGATTCATCTTTTAAAGCACGAACAATAATTTGAGTTTCGTAATCTTGACGTTTTTCGATTGTGTTAGCCATGATTTTTTTCTTTGAAAATAGAGTGTTGTTTTTTTGAAAAGCAAAATTTATTCAAATTTTGCACATTGCAAGTAAATACCTAGATAAACATATTTATGGTAATCAATAAATCTGACTTGTTTGTAGTTGCGCTTCAGCGCTAAAGCGCAACTACGAACCAAATACAATGACTTTACTTTTCGTTACATAGTTTGCTTTTTTCTGACCAACTTACTCAGAGCCAGAAAAATTTGAAGTTGTAAAAGCAGGTTAAGCAAGGTTAACCTCAATTTGCGGTAAAACTTTCAGCAAAACCTGCTCTTACGCAGAATCCTGTTTTATGGTCGTCCGGCATTGATACCGATGTTGACACCATCTGTGAAAGTAATTGACCCAAGGACACAACCTACTCTGAGATTGCCTCCTATACTGCCTCCAATGAAACCGCTTGCGACTGCTTCCAATTGCTCCTCCGTCATGCCTTCAGTGGAAGATATGTGGGGTAGAATCAGGTAGGCTGTGTCAGCAGTTTCTTGCAGCACTTGCACTTTAAAACCATCAGGTACTTTTTGTCCCAGTGCTTTTTCAATTTCAGCTTTTGCGACAGCAGGATTCGTCAGCAATTGTTGCTTGAACGATTCATCTTTTAAAGCACGAACAATAATTTGAGTTTCGTAATCTTGACGTTTTTCGATTGCGTTAGCCATGATTTTTTCCTTTGAAAATAGAGTGTTGTTGTTTTAAACAGCAAGGTAAGGTTTAGTTTGTTTGCGAATCTCTTCGCCCTTGCTTAATATCAATACTATTCTTTAAAAACGGGTTTGATAATTAACTATTTTTAGGTAGTATTCTAATTAATCATTAATTATTTTTAGGTATCAAAGCTTTTATAAGTAGGTGGGTCGAATTAAATGTAGTAACATGGTGTAAGCTACTGGTTTCTGCACAGAACATGACTTGATCCCTAATACTTGGGGTTTTGGTTGCGGGTGTTTTTTGATAATCGGTTGCACTCAAAGCCAGTTCCGCCTGGGGATATTCTTCCACTAAATCCCACAGATACCAAGGTATTTGTCGCAACTGTTGACTTGATGTGCGAATTAGCACCCGCGTTGAATCATTTTCTTGTAATTCTTTTAACCAGCTTTCCCGGATGGGGCGAAAAGACTCCGAAAGCAGCCAGTTGTTTAGTCGCTTTTGTAACTCAGTTGCGGAATTTTTACAGTCTTCGTACTTTTGAGTAATGGAACCATCGTAAGTAATTTTTTTAGCTTTGAGAGCGCGGTTCGGACTTCCTAAACTCCGATAGTGCGATCGCCATTTATCAATTGTTGTCTGTAACTCTGTAACTGGTGGTAGATTACCAGTGACTTCCTTGTGGGGGCTAACACCTTCAGTCGCAATTGAAAGCGTTACCCGTACACCCTGTTGTAAATCGCCGTCCAATTTGAGGACAACTAACTTTGTCATTGGTTGTAAAAAATGAGCGCTTTTATTTA
>JBHJOU010000585.1:0-2418 GCA_050329355.1 Rivularia sp. (in: cyanobacteria) | reverse complement strand
GCTTCACCTCTGTCTGCTCATCCTAAGTACACTGCCGATTCCTATGATAAAAACGTAGTCAGAGCCGTGGTTAACGGTGAATCTGAAATTATAGCGATACAGAATTGGATGAATGCTGTGTGTGAATCAAACCGTAAAAAGAAAGAATTGAAAGCTATGTAAAGTTTCTCTATCCAGGGGAGTTTCGTTAGGAAACTCCCTATCCTCTATGAGATTTAACAACCTGCCTCTCCTTGCTTTATGAAACAAAATCAAACTCTTCATATTCCGCGTTGGTTGGCAAAATTTATCTTAAATGAAACAAAAAGCCAACCAAATAACCAACAGATATTTTTGGCAATATTAGAACCAATGTCACCTGAAGAATGGTGTAGAATTTGGATTCCCGTAATTCATCCAGATGTAGAAGCACCATATCCTGGAGAACGCAGTCCAACGGGTTATATGAAAGCTTCTATTATGACCTTGTGTAAGTTAACTGGTTACAGCGAGAGTACGGTGGAAGGATGGTTTTATGGTAAATCTTATCATCATACGCTGGGAATATTACTACGCTGTTTACACATATTATTCCAGTTTCAAAGGGCTATAAAAATTTCCGATAAGACTTGATAACTTCAATCCAAAAAAGAAGATTGAGGTTATTTTTTTAGCATCTAAATTACCCGAAATTTACAGGGATATTCCTTCTAATAAAGTAGCTTACGTTTTAATAGTAAATATCATAAATGTAGCGCAACTGCAATTCAATTCAATGTGAATGTAAGTTGCACGTCACTAACAGTTGAAAAACAATAGGGATAAACGTGGGTGAAAAATATTCAGCGACTTTATACCCAAAGTACATTAGCAACCCGGTGTAAAGTTAGCCTTCAAACAATCAAAAACTGGTGTATGTGGGCGGGACTTACACCGCCAAAGAAAGCAACCTATTTCAGTTGCGATGAGTTGGAAGCTCTAGCTGACTTTTATATCGCTTACAAATTTCTGCGGGTACAACAAAATGCTTACATCGATTGTGTTCTAGGTATGGGGGGCTTAAAAAAATATATTGCTTCAGTACGGCGTATGAGTTTGCGTCAGTTTGTTACGGAGTTCTTAACCAAAGATGAAAAAGCTCACTTTTTAACGCAAATTTTAGTGGATAAATTAGAAGAGGAAATTGAAGATGATGAATTTAACTTTGGTGACACAGCAGCTTGAAATTCCACTAGAGCAACTCAAATCAATCTGTCAGGGATTGAAAATTGAAATTATCAAAAATGCAGTTACACCAAACGATAAACAAAAAATTCAAGAGTTTATTGGAGCGTGTAAGAATCAAGAAATAACCATAGAACAAGGACTATTAGAGCTACAACAGCTACAGCGAGAAGCCCAAACTCAACAAAAAGTTTTGGGTGAAAGGTTTAACTTAGATGAGTTCTTTAAACAACGTATCGGTAGTTCGCCAAAAGAATTAAATCCTGGGAGCTATTATTACGACCTTTATCAGCTGCTTTTGAAATCCCAATCGATATCTCAGGTTGGCTATGCACTATTCCGGGAAGCCTTTCTACGCCAAACTCAGGACTTAATCATGAACGGTACGGAAGCAGAGTCTATAAATAAAAATCAAACAGTTGCCGGTTTTGATAAAGCTTTTGACACTATCGAAACTCAATTTGAGCAAAATTTTTTAGGGAATTCAATCAACTGGGGGCAGGAGGAACATCCGAGATTAGCGGCATCTCGAAGAACAGCCCTCCCTTATACGCACAAAGCCAGCACACCATCATCCCCGTCGTCGGAGAAGTAATCGAAGCAGCCCCAGAATTGGCAAGAGCAACTGTAAAAGCAATTGCACCAACAATTAATCAAGCCTTCTTTAATGACCGTCAAACAATTGCTAATTTTATGACCGAAGGAGGAAGCGTTGCTTTTTGTGTAGGAATCACAACAGCAAATACTGTTGCAACAATTGCTGTTTCTATGACTTCACCTCCAAAACCAGTTTTTATGAAAATCATCGCTGCTGGAATCGGTGGGACTATTTTGGGGGGAATCTTCGCAGCACTTATCTTAAGGCACTATAGAAAGGAGGTTTTGAGCAACAATGCAAATTCAAGATCAACAATCGAATCATCAAAACAATCAACTTAGTAAAGATAATTTTGATGACGTTTGGGTGCCAAATCCTCATGGACAAGTAGCTCAAAGTGCTGCTACGCATGGGTTAATCAACAGCATTAAATCTGGAAACTTGGATTCTTTACTAACTAATCCCTGGCTAATGTCGATTTTTGTGGCAACAGTAATATTGGTTGTTATTAGTGCGATACGCGAAGCGTCGCCCTCCGGGCTATCGCAACAACTCTTTCTGGTCAACGTTCGTCAGAAATGAACCCATCCCAAGAAGCTTATTCCGAACTTTTGCAA
>JBHJOU010000265.1:0-20452 GCA_050329355.1 Rivularia sp. (in: cyanobacteria) | reverse complement strand
AATGTTCCTTTTTTGTAATGCCAGATGATGTAGTCGTAGCACTTCATCCAAGTGTTTGCTCGGTGAATTTCTACATCATTTATTACTACTACCCAGCGTTGCGTTACAAAATCGCTATGGTCATGGGTAATGTTAGCGATTAATTTGTCGTCAACGTGGATTTCATGGTCGTAAAATGATATCTCAACTGTCCTAATACTGCTTTCATCACTCGTTTTCAAGTCTGTAGCGGTTTGAGAACGGAATTTGTGCAAATCACTTTTAAGCACTTGTGGAATATCGCTTAAATGCGTCATAATATAGATTCCTGTAAGGATTCAAAGGGCGATCGCATAAGTTTTCCAGGCTAAGGCGGTCGTCTTTTGTTTTACATATCTATAATAACAACTCAAAGTACAAAAAATCAACTAGGAGTACAAAGTTTTTTAGAAACTTCTACACGTAAATCTGACATTATCTCAATCAACTCTACATCAAGAATTTGGGCAATAGCCGTAATAATTTTAGTTGAGACTGACGCTGCTTCTCCATTCTCTAGTTTCCTTATGTATTCTTGGGAGCATTCAACTCCTGCATCTGAGAGCATATCTGATATTTCGCGCCTAGACTTCTTACCCCTAATAGTTTTTAGACTTCTTCCACATTCTTCGTTCCATCCAAGCATAACAACCCATTCTATTGGAACCATAATTACCTCTTTAATATTTTTTGATTTTATATTTGCACTTTCAGTTGTCATGTGGCAATATATTTTTGTACTGTGAGTTCAACCAACCAGCTCAGTTATACAAGAATTTATTAACGGCATGAGTATTCAAGCCGTCAGTTTAGTTTTGATTTCCTAACTTGGATTGGCGTTTCCTAATCCGATTGTGCCTTCTAAGAGAGGTTTTTATCTCATAAGCAAGCTCCAAAGCTTTATTTATCTCACGTCTTTAAAATTTCTACAAATTGAGAAGAGTTTACACGCAACTCTCAATCAACAAATTTCATAGACACAAATAAATGCAACAAATAATGTTCATTGGCTGCATCAGTTGATGTACCGCTTTATTTAATACTGGAAAAAGGGATTATAATTATGAGCAAAATAAAGTTTCATGTCAAAGACGAGCTAGGGTTCTGCACGCGCTTAAATGATGGAGTAAGCGGAATGACTGTAACCGCACTTGCAGATTTTTGCGGCACTCTCCAACAGGCAATTACTCAATTACTTAATCGTATTCGTGATTCTAGCCCCATCATGAATGAGCTACCAGAATCTCTCAAAAGCTTTGCTGGAGAAGAATGGAGGCTCATCACGAACGATGAGCAAAATAGCTTATTCGTAGTAGACGAACTTTGTCATGCAATCCTTGAATATTACGCTATTGACGCAAGAAAATATAAAGGTAAACAAGTTGCAATTAATAATTACCGAATGGTTGCTAGAGCCGGATTAAGAGTGTTTATTTGGTCACAAACGGGATATTCTCCTTACACTTTGAATCAAGAACAGTTAGCACTACTTAATTCAATACCTCGGCTGCAAGAAGCAATTACTCAACTTCAATCCCAGATACAAAATTTACTTCCAGCTTCAAAAGTAAACTATATTCCACCAGGATGGGATGCCGAAGTATGGAACAAACTGCCTCTACAAGATAAACGTCACTTCCGTTTTTTGCATCGTCGCTGTGGTTTTAGACCTGATTACCGTAACGAAGTACCTTTAGAAGAACTCACAGAGCAATTCAAACAGAAGCAGAAAGACGAATTAAAAACTGCTGTGGTCGAGGTATCATCCCAAGAAAAACAAAGGCTCGAAGCCTTGCGGCTTGAAGCGTTAAAACTATTAAGGGAAGAAGGAGATGTCTAGTGACTAGTTTTACTTCCGCAACATTGGGAGAAATTAATCCCCCAATTAACATCCTCAAAGAGTTTCTTGCCACATTCAACCGCCGTCAGAAGTGCAAGGCTGCAATACTGTCGTGGTTTGATGGAAAGCATTATTACGGCAACTCTTGGATCAGAATTACTTTTGAGAAGCTGGCTGATATTTTGGGCTACTGTCGAGAAACAATCAGCAAACATATGAAGGAATTGATTTTTGATGGACTTGTAGAAGATAAACCATCTCATCGTTTCCCTAAAGACACCGCATCGGAATATAGATTAAATCTGCAAAATATTTCAGAAACCATAGAGTTTAATCGATGCGAAATAATTGATGTAGATGCACCAGATATTTCAGGTGAATGTGCGAATAATCCGCCAACATCTAAAGCTTACTTAAAGTTTTCTGAAAACAACAACACTGCTGCTGAGGAAGATAAAGTTGATGAACTAGAAGAAGAAACCCAAATACCTCGTTACGACGAGAAATTAGAACAAGCTAACTCGACTCAAAACACAGACTCCGGTGCTGATAAATTTCCCCAGCCGCAAGTCAAAGTCATTACAACTTCGGAAAAGCCTGTAAAGCCAGAGATAAAAGAAGTTTGTGCTGAGTTAAAAAGATTGCGAATTAATCCAGACCCGTGTTTGGGAGTGATTAAGAAGTATTGGGATAATGTGAATAGTGCGATCGCTCGTGTTAAAGAAGCGATTCATGAAGGGTGGTGCGATAATCCGACGGGTTTGTTCATAGCCACTTGCAAAAATGGGGAGAAGCCGAAAAATACTGTTACGGATGATGTGAGCGTTTGGTTTGAGTGGGCGAGAAAGGAAAGACTTGTGTTGGCGATGTCTGGAAGGGTAGCGTACACGCCGGACGGGGAGGCTGTGGAGATTAAGGAGATGATGCGGCGATATCCATATAAGCACATCCAAGAACCTTAAGTTCTTAAGTTGGAGTGGGAACGGGCGACTCCTTGAAACGACCTCTATTTGAAGATGAATCAGATCTTGCACCCGTCTGTAATCGATGGTGTTCAAGCTAGAAGGAGAAGAAATAATGTAAGTACACATCGTGTAAAATTCAACTCCAATCGTAACAGTTAACAAATTTCCCCACCGACTTAGTTAGGAATGAATACTTACAGGACTTGCAATTTTAATTTCACTATGAATGGTGTATCATGCTGTGCTAAAAACACCCTACTTTTGTACGTTATTTAATCCACATTGCTTAGTCGATTTAGCTAGTTCAAAGTGTATTACCATAATTTTTTATGACTTTACAGCAGATTGCAGGTAAATGAGGTACAGTAATGATGGTGCATGAATAAGTAAAATGAAAGCTTACTCTATAGACTTGCGAGAAAAAATAGTACAGGCTTACGAAAATGGTAACACTTCAGTCAGAAAAGTAGCTTCTAACTTTGGTGTGGCTAAAAGTTTTGTTCAAAAATTGCTTGTGACTAAAAAAACTGAAGGTCATATTAATCCGAAAAAACAGGGTGGGGCAGTTAAAGGTGAACTGGACGGATATTCTACTCAACTAATTGCGATGGTCGAACAGTACCCAGATAAAACTTTATTAGAATATTGCGAATATTGGGCAGGAACTTACAATATTTGGGTGAGTACAAGTACGATGTGTCGTGCATTGAAAAAGCAAAATTTAACACTAAAAAAAAGACGCTGCGTAGCAGTCAAGCAAGAACTGAACGAGTCCAAAATTTGAGAAGTGAATATTGGCAACAAGTTAAACAAGTAGACCCAGAAAATTTAGTTTTTATCGATGAAATGGGTGTTCTGCTTGGTCTCACACGAAGTAGGGCACGTAGCGATACGCCTTCGGCGTCGGCTTTGCCTATCGCGGTACAAGAGTGCATGATTTTAAACCATTTTATCGCGGAGCGAAAGTCACAGTAATTGGTGCGATAAGTATACACCAAGTCTTGGCTGTAATGACTTTAAATGGTTCTATGAATTCTAATGCATTCAAAGTTTTTGTTGAGAAGTGTTTACTTCCTCAACTATGGAAAGGTGCTGTTGTAGTAATGGACAATCTTCCTGCTCATAAAGCTATAGAAATTGAACCTTTAATTCAATCTGTTGGTGCAAGTCTACTTTACCAATCGCCTTATTCCCCTGACTTTAATCCTATCGAACATTGGTGGTCACAACTTAAAGCTTTTTTACGCCAATTTTCCCCTACTAATTCAAAAATGGTAGATATTCTTATTGCAACCGCTCTTGATTTAGTCAATCCTAAACACTTAAAAAACTGGTTTACAAATTGTTGTTATTGTACCTCATAAAGCTGCAACTTGCTGTAATACTTTAATACTGCAACATCTGTTGAAGCTTCGTGTTGTATGATGCAGTATTAGCAAGTATTTCCATATTCTGCATTTGATAAAAAGGTGCAACTTTATTAAAAAAAATACAGATGATAACTCATGCAGCAGTATTAACTGAAAAATCAAGCAGTCAATTACCGCTAGTTTCAATTATTATCCCTTGTTACAATGCTGCCTCTATGATTGAGCGTTGCCTGTCTTCGTGTTTGGAGCAGGTTTATACCAACATTGAAATTATTATTGTTGATAACAATTCTACGGATGATTCGATAAAGATTGCCAACGCAGTAGCAAGTAATAGGCTTAATACGGATATTGATATAAAAATTACCCAGTGTCGGCAACAAGGACAAAATTACGCGCTTAATTATGGATTTGCTTTAGCACGAGGGGATTACATTCAATGTTTAGATGCGGATGACGAACTAACTCCCAACAAAATTGCATTACAAGTAAACGCATTAGAAAAAAATCGCGATTACGATTTTGCCTATGGTGATTGGGAATGGTGCTTTTACAAGAACGAAAAATGTATTTGGCGGATGGGCTTTGCGGAGAGGGAGTATGATGATTACTTACTACAGCTACTGATCAACAACTGGAAACCTCCTCATGCTTACCTTGTACGTCGAGAAGCTGTAATGCAGTTGCTGACATTACCAGCGAGACACCCAAAAACATATTTAAGTACCGATCGGGAATATTTTACTTTAGCAGCAATATTAGGGTATCGCTTTCTCTATGTTTCGGGTGCAACTGTAATTTATAATAATTGGTCAATGAGGCAAGTAACAAGGGATAGTTCTTATACAATGCGAGTTGAAAGCATCAGGAAAATGAGTCAGCGCTTTGCTAAATATGCAGCAATGCAGCCAACTACAAGGATTACACCACAGCATTGGTTTTTAATAAATCTCGAACGCTCTATGTGGAAACTTTCCCAGATCCGAATAAAGCAACATGATCAAGAAAGTTTTTTTATACAGCACCATCAAACTGGAGCAAAGATGCAATTAAATTTAGCAGAAACTAATATTGTTGCCGCATTATATAAAGCAGGTGGCGTTTATACTATGGAAGACCATGCATTTAAGATTGTTCGGTTTTTGTGGCAGCAAATTATTGCTTCCGAAGTTAATAAAAATAACGTTGCGGCTTCTCTTTGTGAACTGGTAGGAATTCCCCCAAGGAAATACTCCCACTCCAAGATACTGACTTTATTAGGGCAGAATTCCAACATTCATTTAGGCGTTTCCCTCGATGCTTTTATCTGGGCAATACCTTTGTATGCTCCATTATTTGACGAACAACGGCTAGCTATTTTACTCGTGCTTGACAAGTTGCGCGTTAATGGTTTCCTTAGTCAGGTTGAGCCTGCACCGTCATATTGAAGTGTAGTTGATTGCGGTTTTATTTTCCGTTTAAGATGATAGCGACCAACAATTTCTACATCTATTTCATAATCGGATGACATTCCCCGACGCTGTAATGCTCTATTAATTGCTTCTTGAGAGCTGTAAATCAGTTCTACACGCTTCTGAGAAGATATACAGCCCGAATGGTTGCGGTGGTAATATAGGGGACGGTTGAGATGATGCACTTGTGTGATTTCCGATAGTCGCAAGCACAAGTCATAGTCTTGAGCAAGTCCGGATTGTGAATCAATTCCACCTGCTTGTACAAACACGGACATACGCATCAGTCGGAAGTGGAAAGTCATAAAATCAACAAGTAGCCTCGAAGGAGAATATGGGATTTGGCAGCGCTTCCCTTTACCGAGAACTTTATTCTTTTCGTTAATAACTAAGTAATCGGTATAAACTAATCCGATTTGAGGATTAGCATCTAAAACAGCAACAGTTTTTTCTAGTGTAGTTGGTGCCAAGATATCATCGCTATCTACCCATCCGGTGTAAATCCCAGTACTAATTGAAAAAGCACCTTTTAATGCGAGTGTTTGTCCTTGATGTTTTGCTGCAACTACTTTTATTCTTTTGTCATATGCTGCATAACAATTAGCAACATTTACCGAATTGTCTGTCGAACCATCATCCCATATAATTAGCTCAAAATCATGCCTAGTTTGATTTAATACGCTTTCAATTGTAGTACTCAGGTGATTTTCCCGATTGTAAACTGGTATGACGATTGAAATGATAGAAGTCATATCATAAGAAAGTAAAGAGGTTTACAGGGAAAGTAAGAAAGAGGCATTCAGGCTTACTGCTTTACCTTTTGGTTTTATTAAAAGGCAAAATTTCCCTTGTATAGTCACTTATTAGTTGTAATGCAGCAACAGTATATACACTTAATAAAGTGTTGTTTTTTATTTATTAAACGTACAAATACTTAATAATCTTATAATAAGCTCTGGTGGTGTTGTTGGACAAATACACGCGCCTAAGTAAGCACAATAATAGTCTTTAGATTGCTTCTTTCCCCTCCCCCACTTAATTTCTCCTCCGTTCCCTCAACTCACAGTTGAGTATAAACAACATTAGCACCATTATTGAAAGTAACATTACCCTTCGCGGCAATAGTACCGTACAAAGTAGAATTATTATTAAACGTAAAATCACCCACACTGCTGATCGAACCTCGACTATTCAACGCAGCATTAAATGCAATTCTACCAGCCGAAACCACTTTCAAATTATCTCCACCATTAATACTCGTCGTCGCACCATTGAAATTAATACTACCGTTATTACTTCCCGTAGCTAACATTGTAGAACCAGTAAACCTGGCACTATTATTCATATTAATCGAACCAGAAGCAAACACAGATAAGTTTGTTGCCCTTACCCCAGATAAATTAATATTACCGTTGTTAGAAATCAACACTACGTTATTAAAATTATGATTGCTGCCGTTAAAGTTGATATCCCCGTTATCTACAGTAATCACATAATTACCGATCTGAATATTATCGGGAATATTTAATCCTCCACCCGTAACTCTTACTAATCGTGGATTTGATGCAGTACCCGGTGCTGGAAACTTGTTAGCCCAATCTTGTGAATTATTCAGAGGGTTTTGTCCTGTATTAAATATTACAGTTTGCGTTCCAGGGGCAATTACGCTATCTAATTTCTGCTGTTTTAAATCCCCGTAAGCTGGAATATCAACTACAAGTTGTTCTACTACTTGTGGAGGAACTAAATTAGCATATTGGTTGTTATTCGCATTGATAGTAGTGTAATTTGGAGCAACGGTAACGGCTTTATCTACTAATATCAACTTACCAGAACTATTAGTAAGGGGATTACCGTTTCCATCTCTTTGTACTGGTAGGGTAATATTGCCATTAATCGTAAATCCGAGAGCTGCGTAAATGAGTGCATCATCGCTAAGGTCGAGAGGATTACCATCTAAATCTCCACCGTTGTTGATTCTAACTTGTTTTTCGCTTCTAATCGCGTATTTTGGTGCAGTTGATATTGCTTGTACTGTGAGAGTTTGTTGAGTGGAAGCACCATCCGAGTCGGTAACGGTGAGTGTTACCGTGTATGCTCCAGGAGTAGTAAAGATGTGGTTAACTGTTGCACCCGTTTGTGTTTGGGAACCGTCACCAAAGTTCCAGATATAGGTAAGTGTATCGTTTCCTGGGTCGGTAGCTGTGGCGCTAAATGTTGCCGTATCTCCAAGATTTACTGTGGTATTTCCCGTTATTTGTGTAATTGTGGGTGCAACGTTATTAACTTGTACTGTCAATGTATCGGTTGTTGCTGCACCGTCCGAATCGGTAACTGTTAAGGTGACGGTGTAATTTCCGTTATCTAAATATTTATGGTTGACGTTATTACCAAATTGTGGGTCAGTTCCGTCACCAAAGTCCCAAATATAGATTAGTGTATCATTGCCGGGGTCAGTTGCGATCGCGCTAAAGTTAGCAATATCTCCTTCGTTAACATTAGTATCGCCAGTTATTTGTGTAATTGTTGGTGCAACGTTATTAACTTGTACTGTCAACGTATCGATTGTTGCTGCACCATCGGAATCGGTAATTGTTAATGTAACGGTGTATGTACCTTGTTGGCTGTAATTATGAGTCGGTTCCAGGACACCAGTTGCAGTGTTACCATCACCGAAGTCCCAGCTAATTATATGAGTATCGAGGATACCGGGGTCGATAAAGTTACCGTTGAAGGTGATTGTGGTTCCTTCTAAAGTAATTTGATTATCGCCTGCATTAACTACAGGAGCAACGTTATCGACGTTAACGGTGAGTGTTTCTTGTGTAGTTCCACCTTGTTGGTTGGCTACGGTTAATGTAACTGTGTAAGTACCGTTGTCGGCGAATTGATGGTTGACGGTTTCTCCTTCCACAGTTGTGGAATTATCGCCAAAGTCCCAGGTGTAGGTAAGTTCATTGCCCGTTGCTGTTGCATTAAAGTTTGCGATCGCACCTTCATTAATATTAGTATCGCCGTTGATTTCGGTGATTATTGGTGCTGCGTTATTAACTTGAATTTGTAAGGTGTCGCTGTCCGTACCGCCATCTTTGTCGGTGACTGTAAGTGTTGCGGTGTAGGCTCCAGGAGTTGTGTAGGTGTGAGTAGGAGCGAGGATATCTACAACAGTTCCGTCACCAAAGTCCCAACTAATTGTATGAGTATCTAAGATGCCGGGGTCGGTATAGCTGCCGTTGAAGGTAATAGCTTGATTTTCTACTGTTATTTGGTCTTCACCAGCGTTAACTGTTGGTGCAATATTATTTACAGTCAACGTAATAGTTTCTACGGTTGGTGCGCCGTTGCTGTCGGTGACGGTAAGGGTTGCGATGTAGGTGCCGTTGTCTGCGAAGGTGTGGGTGACACTGGCTCCGGTAACTAGTTCGGTATTGTCGCCGAAGTCCCAAGTGTAGGTTAGTTCTTCAAAGTCGGTTGCAGTAGCAGTAAAGGTGGCGGCTATTCCTTCATTGATGGTAGGTTCTACGGTAATTTCGTTAATGCTGGGGGCGGTGTTGTTGATGGTAATACTGACAGTGGCAGTGTTTGAGGTGTTTCCTTCGTTGTCTTGAACGGTATAGGTGAAGCTGTCGTCACCTGGTTGATTGCTGTTGGGGGTGTAGGTAATTGTGTTGTCGTTGTTGATCGTAATAGTGCCGTTGGTTGGTGCGGCTTCGATTTGTAATGTACTGGGGTTGATTGTTCCGTCTGCGTCGCTGTCGTTATCAAGCACGTTGATTATTACGGGTTGTCGAAGATTGGTAGTAGCGCGATCGTTATTAGCGATCGGGATGAGTACGTCGTCAGTGAGGATGCGGACATTATCTATAATTACTTTACTTTCTTTACTGCCGAAGCCCAGGAGGTCGAAGTATAGTGTGGCTTCTGTATTGGGGGCGATGTCGCGGATGTCTATTGTTACGGTGCGGGTGCTGTTGAGGTCGATTGAGGAGCCGCTTGATTGTGCGCCTCCTAGTTTGACTTTATCGGCAAAATATGCATTACCGTCGTGTTGGATGTTGAGTAATGCGTCGGTTTGATTGATTCCGGTTGCGGTTCCTACCAAGGGAGCAAAAGTTTTGCTGTTGAGGAGGGCGACTTCAAAGGCATCACCGGGAGCGAGGTTGCTGCTATCCAGGTCAGATTCTAGGATGGTGAATTGGAGGTACTTAGCCTCGTTGGGGATGATGAAGTCTTGGGTGAAGCTGCTGTTTAATCGGGATTCTTCGGTGAGGACTGCTTGACCTTCGATGATATTGGCTGCTCCACGGGTTGACCAGTTTTCTTGGGTGTCAAATGTACCGTTGTTAATTCCGAGTAGTGGGGTAGAAGTTAGGGGTGCGGTTAAACTTCCCTCACTCACTCCTTCTCTCCCGGACTCATTCCCATGTAAAAAGTTGAGTATTTGTAAGTTGAGTAGAGATGGTAGCTTACGAACTCCCGGTTTTAAGGAGTTGTTCATTAAATCGTAGGGATGCGCTATGGGATCGAGATGGCTACCGTCTGGGGTTAGGGTGGCGGTGAAGTTATCTCCTACGAAGGTTTTGTTACCTTTGGTTTGTTGGATGTGACGGTCGAATTCTGTGTAGCCGGAGATAAAGCCTGCTAGATGTCCCATCTCGTGGAGGATGGCGGTTAGGAGGTCATATTTTCCGTAGGCTTCTGAATCTGCTGTTGCTAGGAGTGCCGTATCGGCTAGGGTTTGGGTGAATTCGCTGTGGTCGAGGGGAGTGGGGTCGATGAACCAGCCTACTTCGTTGGCGTTGTGGTCGATTAGGATGGTTCCGCCGTTAGGGATTCCTTGGTCGGTGTATGAGGTGATTTGGGCTTCGGCTAGTTGTCCTGTGGGGAGGTCGGTTGTTTTAAGGGTAAGATTGAAAGGGTTGGTGGGGTCGGTGAGGGAGTTCCACAAATCGGTATCATTATATTTGATATTGGAAAAGAAGTTGGAAGTAAAATCATGGTTTTGGAAATGACTCCAGAGGAATTGGTTGGTCGCTATCTCCAAGGGGAACGTGACTTTCGAGGAATTAAGTTGATTCAATCCCCCTTGGATGTTGAAGGGAACGAGATCGACCTTCGGGGGTTGTGTTTGCGAGACATTGATTTGAGCGGAGCTTGTTTGAAGAAGGTTGATTTTACCGGAGCCGATTTGACTGGAATCAATTTGTTTGGAGCTGTCTTGGAACAAGCTTGTTTGAAACGGGCTATTGTTAGGGATGCCAATTTGTACTCTGTTAATTTGAGTTGGGGAAATTTGACTGAAGCCGATTTGAGAAAAACCATACTCACCCAAATGAATGCTACCTGTGCCTGCTTTGATGGAGCTCAATTCGGTTATCGTTTTGAATACGCCGTTTTGGCTGAGACCAGCTTCCGAGATGCTCTCATACCCAAGCAAAGTATTTGTGGTTACGGGAACTTGATTTGGAATACTACCATGCCTGATGGTACCGTTGAACACGGTGCTTATTGGGGAGATTTCTAATTCTTTATCAGTCGCAGAAGCCATGAGAGGAGCAGGTTTAATTACCTTGAGCTTTGTTTTAATTTCCCCAACAGTTTGTCTCTCAATTACTTCCTGAATTTCTGACGGTATATTGGCAAAAAAGTTATATCCAGTTATGTATTCGAGTTCATCAACATTGATAATATTTTTTGTCCAATCATCATCTGGATCTTGATTGACCTTCTTACCAATAAAATTGGGGTCAGTACCCTTGTAATCAATTGCAGTGTTTGGAAATTTTACAGCAAAAGCAAGAGTATCGTTTGTTATGTCCGATATTCCCTGACCAGACTTGTCTAAAACCAGTACAACTTTCCAAACACTTTCTGGAACACTAACTTTATTACTAAGGTAAAGAGGAACGCCAAACTCATCAACTGCTTGTTCGTGTCTTCCTGCAATAATATAAAGTTCCTTATTTTGACTATCAGCCAAATCAGTTAAATATGCCTCTAATTTTCCCCATCGATCACCGTTTGGCTTCTTTTCTGGTTGAGGAATGATATTGCTCATCAAGAACGTCGCAGCATAATCCTGCTTATTTCGACTGCGATCTGAAGCACGGGTCATATGTCCTTTTTCATAACCAGTAGATTCAGAAATATCATCTCCTGTAGCTGTATTGACGAAAGGTAAACGAGGGTCTCTGTCAAAACTTGGTCTTGTATTATAAGTACTAAGCCAAGATTTATTTAATTGATAACTTACCCAATTAGGTGTTTTTAGAAGGTCATTGTAAGAAAGAGAATACTGTGGTTTCTCAATCAGGTAGTTATCAGCAAATTTACTAGAAGGATTTGTGGAAGAATCAAAGCGAGGTTCATAGCCACTATAGAATTCAGGAGTTTCTATATCTTTTCTAGCTTCTTGTTCATTTAATAATGGATTACCAAATAGCAGATGTTGGCTCTTGAAAAAGATACTATCTAAATAAACTGTTTTTCCTCCACTCAACTCGAATTTAAGTGTAGCTACCTTGCCACGCATTTCATTTGGGATATCGATTTGAAATGTTTGAAATCCTTGTTCGGCAAATCCAATCCGATTAGATTGCCCTTCCCCAGTTCTAGCACCCGTTTGTTGTGCCTGGTATCTACGCAAATCGACAGCAGGAAATTCTGTACCTTTAGTATTTGGATTACCGCTGACCACTCCTTGAAAAGCTGAACTTTGTAATTCTTGGTCATCAAGAAAAACTCTAACTACACTATTTTGAGCAGCAGTAGCAAGTTCGGGGTCAGGTACGTGCAAGTCAAATCGCAACACACCCCAATCGGGAACAACAAAACGGTTATGCGTAATACTTTCTTTTGAATTTAATCTCAGAGCATAATTTGGTTGATTTGGATCGTAACCAACATCTGCTCTGTATTGGCTCAAACTACCTATTGTGTCCCATTTAACCAATGCACTTGTAGGTTCGCTAATATTCGACTCACCCCCGTGGAAAGACCAACCAGGAATAGTTGTAGACAATTGGTTCCTGACAAAATCATTCGGCTGAAAAACCGTATCAAAATTACCATTAAATAAAGTTGGTACAGCAAAATCTCCCCGCATTCTCTCTTCTAAAGTATTATCAAAAGTTACAGGTATGCGAGCCGTACCACTTTGAGGACGTTGATCTTCACCACCAGCAAGAACTGAATAATACCAACCTTCACCAACACCTTCATTTGAATACCAAGGAGTAACGCTATTCGTATTACTTGCATAATTTTTTACATCTTCTTCACCAAGCTGGTCGTAAATTGGTGTTGATATATTTTGCGATCGGTCCGGTTCCCTAGTGATACCTCCGTAAAGTTTCATTTCTTCCAAAAGAAGGTCTACAGTTCCCCCGTACCATGTCATTACTTGTGAATGCGGACCACCAATACGGTTATCTTCAGTAAAACCAGTACGACCGTTAAGTAAAGCCGTGTAGTCAGTACCTCCACCAGGAGGAAATCTCAGTCCAGCAGGTTGGGGATTCTTACTCGTTTCCGACTCAGGAAGCCCAGGAATATTACGACCGTTAGGAGTAACAGTTATACCATTGGGGTCAGCTACAGTTTGATAGTAGTTATCAGCAAAAGTCACATTATCCCAAACTTGTACTTTTGGCTCATAAAAATCTCTAAAGACTCCCAGAGATGGCTGGTCAAAATCATGGGGGTCAAGAGTAGTCATTTGTAAATCCCCAGTGTCAGGAATTATTTCACCTTCTTCATCTCTTTCCACACCACCAGCATCTGGAAAGTACGTACCCAATCGTTGAATTATCTCGCTATTAACTACCGTTCCTCTACTAAAGCCAATGAAGTGCAATGGTGAGTCAAAAATACCACCTTGAGTGCGAATTAATTTTCCTTGCTCATCATATATGATGGTTTTTCCATCTTCCTCTCTACCAATATCTCCTCCCAATTCTTGGTCAAACATTACCAATGAAGCGAAAAGTGCATCTGCTGCGGCTTCAGTAAATCCAGAATCCGGAATTGCAGATTCGTTACCCACTACTGAATTATCATCTCTCAGATTCCATGTAGGTATTAACACTAAGGGTTTGTTTACGGGATTGTTTTCGTCAAAGTAATTAACTATCTCACCGTTTATTTCAACCCCATCAAATAGATTTGTAATCAGCGTTGACCAATAGTTTTCATTTGTAACATCCAAACCTCCTGTCAACTGTGTAATAACTGCACCATTTCCATCTACAGGCACCCAATAACCTGTAGCATGGTCGTAACGCATTGTTAAACCTTTCTCTTCAGTTTCTTCACCAAATGTTTTAGTTATACTATCGGCAATTTTATAGTAGTCACGGGGAACCCCATATTGGTCTACATCAAATGCAGATACTATTGGTGGTGTAAAACCGTGGGTCAGTACAGTAACGCTACTAAAAGGAGTATCGGTATGTTGTGGTGCAACTTTAAATTGACCTATTTCGGTTTCCGTTCGTCCGTCGCTTCTAGTAACTTGTAAACCCCAATACAAATCATTATTAGCATTTGCTATAGCTGCTTTATTATTAGGTAACGTCAAACGAGTACTAGTATTCCTTGGGTCATCATCCCCAGCAATAATCTCCGTACCATCACGGTCATACCACTTATCAGTATTCTTCTTCCAAGTAGCCGTTAAAATACGACCGGGATTAAAATCATCATACCCATTCCAACGTTTGGTAAGCAGTTCACGCTTTTGTTGTTCCGTAAATTGCGGTAAGAACGAAGAATCGGATAAATCAACTAACTCATCCCACGGTAACAACCCTTCACCCGAAGCAAAAGTACTTACAAACAAATTAACTTCAGTAATTTGCTCATCGGGAACAAGGAAATCCCATTCAAAAGTAGGAGTTGAGTCATTCCCTTTACCCGAAGGACCAATCAAGTTCACCAAATCTGGTGGAGTCGCTACCAAATTATACAAATAAGTACCAATTGGACCGCGATTACTTTCAACAAATCCACCATTACCATCGGGAACTTCCAACACCCCATAAGTAAATTGATTTCTAGGACGGTCTTCAGCAATAATTCCGTAATCAGCAGTAACGCTAACTAACGGATTAATATCATCAATTGGCACCGTATAAAAATCAAGAAACTCAGCATTTCTTGCAGTATTTACATTGAAGAACTTAGAACCTTCACTTCTATCAAGTAAATCAATTGTAAATTCCCCAGGATTATTAAGCGTGTAGATAATTTTATCAATATCATAAGTCGTCACCCCGACACCATTGGGATTAGCAACGTAGAGATATTTATCATCCGGTGACAGCACCAAATCTGTTGCAAAAGCCAGGGGAATTGGTCGAGTTGCACCTACTAGTTGAGGATTTTCTCCCAATGGGTCTCTAATAATCCCAATATTACTACCTGCTTGTACGCCATCAGCATCTTCTCGTGGAGTTCCAAACTGCAAGAACGGTCCACCATTATTACCAACTACAAAACCATATTGTCCATCGCGAGTAATAGTTACCGCAATCCCATTATTAACATCAAAATAATCATCGACTGGACCAAGACGTAAATCTACATATTTAGTATCAGCAACAAAATTATTGGATTCATCGTTAATAATTTCTAAAATACCAAAGCCTTTCTTATCATCTTGACGGCTTGTAAATATAATCTTATGTGGGTCGGGAGTAGTACTAATTCCTTCTACCCTACGACCTGCTTCAACAGTACCAATTTGTTTGTGCCAATTTTTATCATTCCGACTTTCATTAAGCGGACGGTCAAAGGGGTCAATATTAATAACAATAATTTGACTCTTCTGTAGGTCTACAGTGTACGAAGAAACAGTACTAGGTGCGGTAACAAATAAACGACGACCATCACTACTAATTGCCATTTCCCGCAACCCATAGGGTGCTGGTTTCACCTGAATTTTTTCTACAACTTGGTGATATTTATCGGAGTTGCTATCAACATCAACTACGTAAATAACCCCGATGCGGCTATCAGCAACGTATGCGTACTGGTCGCGTGAATCGATCACAATTGACCTTGGGGATGCATCCGTACCCAAATTAATCGGGTCAATTACATCTTCCGTTTGGGGATTGGTATCAACTTGTTGCAACACCATCGGGTCAATTAAAGCAATCCGACCTGTATTTTCTAAAGTAGCGTATGCACGACTACCATCGTTAGTTATCGCAATATCTCGTGGTCTATCCCGAACATCATCAGTACCAATGGGTATCCGTGCTAAAAGAAGGTCAGCACTGCTTGATATATTTTGAGTATCAAATAAAGCATTCGGGTCACGTCCGTCAATAACCCCGACAAAATCTGATAGTCTTTGTACCCCTAAGATGTATTCTCCGGTTGCTTCTAGTTCAATTCCATTGCTTTCAAACTTGATTTCTTCCTTAATTACTTCCGAACCAACCCTTCTAACAACTTTATTTTGTCGTCGAATAACGCTGATTTCACTCATTCCCAAAACGATTCCAGAAGGGATTTTGACTGCTACTTTAAAGTTGTTATCTGGTAAACTTTCGCTTAATTGAGTTAGTACGGGAACTTCAACGGTAGTTGAACCCATTTGGAATTTTACGATTAAGTCTTCAAATCTTCCACCCAATGGGTCGTTACCATTTTCTACCAGAACGTTACTACCCTTTAAAAACAGTACTGGTTCGTTATCAGCGTAGGGTTGATTGTTCTCATCTTGGAAACGTAACTGCGCTTGTTGCAATACCGGAGGTGCAGCAGGACCACTAGCTTGTGTTTCTGGAACACCCAACTTGATTTCAAAAGTAGGTAAACCTTGAGCGTTCAACTGTACTCCAGTTTGGGTTACTTGCGGTAAGCCAATTGCAGGTACTTGAGTTACTTCAAGTGAAGAAATATCATAACTAATTGATAAAAACGGTGCAGTCTCTAACATTCCTAGAAGGTCGCTTCCAGGTATAGAAGTAAACGAATTGAAGGTATCGAGTAATGTATTTTTGCGCTTTTCTAATTTGGTTCTGCGTTGTTCAGATGATTTTTTCTTATTAGTTTTGATTTCAATTTCGCCATTTATTCCATCTAGTTTTAATTCGTTCTCGGTGATTTTATCTAAGATATTCTTTCTCTGAACTTGATTTTCTTCCTCGTTATCATCAGCTAAAGCTTCATAAATACGTTGAAGCTTTTGAATATTTTCAGTTAGGGAAGCTTTCTCTTTACTTAAACCTAGAATTTCATTTCCGAGGTCGAATATATCTTTACCTATACCGCTTATTTCTAAGGAAATATTATTAAATTCAGTTACTAAGCTCGAATCAAGAACTCTAGTTGTTAATTTTCCATCACTAATATAAGCATCGGTATTATTATTAGTTATCTTGATATCGCTATCCAAATTACCGATAGATATGGTGTTGAAATTATTAACTTGCGTGTAAGAAATTGGGAATAGGCTAACAAAAGGTGCTGGCATATTAAAGGTAGCAACTATCTTACCTTTAACAAGTTGCCCACTTCCAAATCCTCTATCAAATGCTGTAATATATTCCCCAGGTCGTACTCCTTTCCACGGAGGGGAAGAAGTACGAATCATTCCATCCGCACCAACTATACCCGTTTCTGCAACCAGCCATTTCTCTTGTATTTCCCCAGTTGCATCGGGGACATAACCGAGTTCAAAGAAGTATACAGTTTGACCGATTACCGATGCATCATCTTTATACTGAGACGGCAATTCCATTGTCAACTGTACGGGTAAAGCGAAGGGGTTATCACCAGCTTCTAACTTAAATCCTGAGATAAATCGGAAGTCGGATGGTGTAGTTAGCGATATTTGACTTTCTTCTAATAATGGGGTGAAGCGAATATCAGTTTCGTCAAATAGCGTACCCGGAGCTACCATTAATTGCGTTGTCAGGGTTTCATTGTTACCATCGTTAATTTGAATTTCAATTATTCCACCTTCGTCGTCCAATTGAGCTTGTGCTGCTGTACCATTCGTTGTAGAAACAACAGTTGGAGATTCAACAATTACGGGAAGAATATATTCGGAAGCTCCATGAATTACTGTAATATTAGCAATCCCGTTGTTACGTGCAGTAATCAATCCATCTGTACTAACATCTAAGATATCTGGGTTATTGACAAAGTAACGAGTTCCCGTAGTAGCATCCTTGAGGTCTGGTGATTCATATATTGCTTTAATTCCAACTAGTATTTGTCGTGTTGCGTCTTCGGTGAGAATAACCGCTCCTGGGTATACGTTCAAACCATTGTTTTCGGCAAGTAGTATATTATTTTCTGTTTCATTGGTAGGTAGGAAGTCACCAACTCTTAGAGCAGTAACCGCTTCAATCCCACCCCTCCCAACACTAACAATTGACACCCCATCACCTTCTCCGACAAGCACCCCAGTATCCGTAATCCTTCCCACCAACTCATTCTCAGAACCAAATTGCAAGTAAGAACTAGGTAAAATCACATCCTCTTGGTCAGCAAAATCACCAATTACCACCAACTGGGTACTTTCCCCAACATCCAATCTTGGACTGCGGTTAACAATATCCAAATTAACCAAAGGTGCATCGCTGACATTAATATCAATAGTCACAGGAGTTGCAGTACTATAACCATCATCCGCAATCAACTCGAAACTCGCATCACCGCTATATCCCGCATTCGGAGTAAACCTTGCAGACTTACCATCTGGGGTAAAGCTGATAGTACCTTGTTCCGGATTAGCAACACGGAAGTAAATAGAATTCCCTTCTGGGTCGGTAGCCAATGTATCTAACTCAATAAACGTTTCCAAGTCAGTATGAGTCAGCACTTCACTCGCAGTAACTATCGGTGCGCGGTTAGCCGTAAAGCCATAATTGCTACCTAATATCTGCATATCAGCAGCATTTACCACATTATCACGGTTGAAGTCGTAGATGATATTGTAATTATTATTGGCGATCGCACTTCCAACCAACCCGCTATCAACCCCATCAACGTTACCATCATTATTTACATCCCCAGCAATATTCAGCTTTAAGTCATATCCCCCACTACCAGCAACTTCAAGTAAATTCAACCCAGCTTTATCAATTGCATATAACCCGTATCCAGAAGAAGCAACCAGCGGATTTAAACCATTGATAGTAGTAATTCCTTGAGTTTCCACACCGACAAGCACAATACCTGTAGCGGTAGATTGGATTTCACCATCTCTTAAACCAAAAGTATATCTGTCAATCCCGTTTGTTAAATTACCGTTAATCGTAGAACCATTCCACCCTACGACACCACCCAAATCGCTTTGGAGTGAAAATTCTTGCGGTGTATTATCATAAGTAATGGTTTTACCAGTTCCGTCATTACTAGTTGCAATATTTAATAATGAATCACTATAACCGTAACGTTGTACATTCCCAGTAGATAAATTCCTAGCAGCAACTAAGTTCCCATCAAGATAATCGTAAATAACCTTCGTACCATCAGGAACAATAACTTGTGTTAAGAAACCTTGCTCCGAGTTGACAAACTGCACCGTTTCCCCAGTAGAACTCGTAATCCCGCTATCGCTGTAAACTAAACTAATTCCATTCGCTGCAATTTGCTCAGTAATCCCTTTTTTACTATCAATTAAATATTTTGTACCCTGTGCATCAGTTAAGGTAAACTCTGCTCCCGCAAAATCCCCACTTCCTGGGTTATAAGAATAACCAGTATTTAGCTGATATAACCGATTCCCAGCCAGAGTTAACTTAGCATCAACAGAATTCAAAGTATAGTTAACCCCAGCATCCGCAACCCATTTGGGGGAATAATAAGTTAAACCAGGGATTGAGCGTTTTTGTGGAGCGAAGGTAAATCCGACACGCTCCCCAGTTGGTGTGGTGAGGTACAATCTTGTTCCTACACGGAAAGGTTCATAAACTCCTAAATCTTCCCTTCCAGTTAACTCTACGTTGGTTTGAATATCGGTATCGGTGCTGAATCTCCAATTATTATCTAAGGAATTGTATGTACGGGTGAGATTGAGGGGGAGAGAAGAGAAGTTATATGTTAAATCGGTTTCGCTGCGGGTGTAAGATGTTTTATTGGTACTATTAATCTCAACAACTGTTTCTGTACTACTTGTACGTCCACTGATATCAGTTGCAGTTAATCGCAGTTGATAGAAACCATTATTTAATTTATTAGGGTCTATTTGGGCAAGGATATTATTATCAACTATTCCCTCACCGCTAGCAATTTCAGTAAATTCAGTTTCTCCGAAATAGGCTATTTCCAACAACCAATTATCAAGATTAACGTCAGATACATGACCAACAACATTAGTAATATTACTGATAATATTCGCATTAATAGCAGGAGCTAGTTTTACTATCGGAGCATCGTTATCAAGAGGATTGCGTACCTTAATTACCGTAGAAGCATTACCAACTCTACCATCCGCATCTGTCGCAACAGCAACTATTTCAACTTTACCAGGAGATGTAGGAGTAAACTTAAATCTGCCAAACTTATCAATTGTTACCGCTTCCCCATTAACCTTAGCGGTGATATTCGCAATCTCCGCAAAGCTGTCAGCAAAAGCTGTTTGAGTAAACCCGTTTCTGGATTTAAAGAAGCATTTTGGGGAAGATTTGTAGCGAAGTAAGTAGGTTTATCACCGTCGGAATCTGTTGCTTGTAATTGTAATTCTAAAGTTTCTGCTTCTTTGAAAGTTAAGTTGGGAATTGGGGATAAGTTGGGAGCGGTATTATTATTACGGACAACTATATTAAAGATTTGAGTGTCGAAGCT
>JBHJOU010000376.1:0-11867 GCA_050329355.1 Rivularia sp. (in: cyanobacteria) | reverse complement strand
ATTTCACCGCTAGTTGCATCAATTGTAAAAGCAGTATTACCATCACCATCAATATCCAGATTACCATCAGTAATACTATAGGTGAGGATATCATTTTCATCGGGGTCATTAGCGCTAACTGTACCAATTAAGGTTCCCTCTACACTATTTTCTCGAATCGAAAAAGTCGCATCTTCAATCACAGGTTGGTTTAATCCTGGATTGTCTGGAGCATTTTTATCAACAACCAGATTCTGTGGATTTAATTGACTAGGAGCAACACCTTCAATAGTTGCTAATTGTGTACCAAGTGCGCTGATAACAGTACCATTTTCTTGCTGAGTAATCGAAAAGTCACTAAAATTTTCAACACCAGCTAAATCGACTCTGATTGTATCTTCAGTGAAATTAAAATCAGTAATTGTAGTTGGATTTTCTGGCAATTCAACATTAGCAATCCAAAATACATCTTTACCTAAACCACCAGTAAAAGTGTTACCACCACGTCCAGCGAAAATTATATCATCACCAATACCACCATCAACTATGTCATTACGGTCAGGGAAAATTTCATCATTCCCTTCACCGCCATCAAGTGTATTATTTCCCTCACCATCGGAGTAGAGAAAATCGTCTCCTGCATCTCCATATAATTGATCATTTTGATAGGCAAATAACTCATCATCTCCCGCACCACCACGCAGAATATTATTACCTTTTCCACCGCCAGCATCTAGAATATCATTACCTTCTAAACCTAATAATTCATCATTACTTGCTACAGTTCTTAACTCATCATTGCCAGGAGTACCGTTAATAGTTGCCATTTTGTTTGTAATTTGTAATCTTTTTATAATTCCATACACAAAGTAAGTAAACGTAGTATATTACTCAAGTTAATCTGGATACAAAAGATGATTTAATTCTTAGTTTAGTAATCACGAACAAATAAATATTAATATTTAAAACCTGACTTTTTGTAGGTCTATAAATTAAAATTAATCTCATTTTTGGATGAATATTTATAGAGTTTTTTAGTTGGGTGCAATACAAATATTACCTCACCCCGCCTCCGGCACCCCTCTCCTTACTAAGGAGAGGGGAAGGGGGTGAGGTCTTAGTGTATCGGACTCAACTGAAATTTGCTATATAATTTTAAAAAACGTATTTTATTGTGTAAAATTCAAAATTTAAAAGTTAAAATTAATCGATAATTTATGTAGAGACGTAGCATTGCTACGTCTCCATAATTATCCGTTCAAACTAATTATTTGGCAGATATCAAGCAAATACAACGCTAGTATTGATATCTAAACCAGTCACACCGTTGAGCATTGCTAATGTTTGACCAGCAAAACCAATTTCGGTATTTCCATCAACTACATTCAATTCTAAAGTTGATGCATCAATACCCAAACTAGCGCTACCCAAAATACCAATTACATCAGTACCAATTTCAAAATCGATAATGGTATTTGCAGCTTCGGGTAATTCCGCACTAACAATCCAGAATTGATCAGCACCTGTACCACCGGATAGGATGTTATCACCACCGGATTGTACATAGAATTGGTCATCACCCGCACCACCCAAAGCGCGGTCATTCATTCCCAGGTAGAAGATATCATCACCTTCACCACCAGACATCCGATTACCACCCATGCTATCGGTAGCATCTAATTCATCATTACCAGCACCACCAAAAACACGGTTATCCTTGCTGCTGATAAAAATGATATCATCGCCGCTACCAGAATTAATCCGGTTGCGACCTGCAATGAGAGAAGTTGACAAAACATCTATTTCGTCATTGCCTGCGCCGGTAAACACTGTATCATTGATGCCATCGAAACTACCGTTGAGAGTAGCAATCAACGGGCTACCATCAGTATTTCCAGAAACCAATTCTGTTTCTTGCTGCTCTGCTACAAGTTGTGGAGCTACACCAAACATCGTCTCATACATCAATTCGTAGATTTCAGTATTATCCAAGGTGCTGGGTAACTTATCAGCATTCATCCCATAGGTTTTGGAAACAATGCTACCGGGGAAATCAGGAGTACCAGCCCAAGCAATACCAAAGTTACCCATTGGTCCATCGATACTATCCTCAGATGTAAATGGTCTCCAAGGAGCTTCGGGACTACCTGTACTACCATTAACACCATCTAATACAACTCGGTTTGTATTGGTGGTTGTGGGGTTAACACCAATAAAAGGTGCTTGGGGTTCACTATCTGCGAGTTCCGGAGTTGTGGGAGTAACGTTACCAGCGGGACGGTTATAAGGTTTATACTGGAACACCTGCAAACCACCAGCATCACTATCTGCGGCTGTAACTACCAAGGTATTGGGGTCTGTCTTATCTACATAATCTATCGCTACACCAATCGCTGCATCCGCACGGCGCATGGCTTCAATTGTACCAACAGCATTGTTCTGATTAGCGAAGTTATCGGTACCTTCTTCCTCAACTACCGCAAAGAAACCATCGGGGTACAATTCTCTGACCGTTATTATCTAATTGTTGGGTCTTGGCTACAAATGCAGCGGTACCTGGTTCAAATGTAGCGCCAGATTGCACTAAAGCAGTAACTTTACCAGCTTCGACTGCTTCCTCTACGATGGTTTTACCGACAGTACCAGATAGAGAAGTAATCGGGGAACCATCTTCTTCAAAACCGAAAGATTCAGCGTATACTTTAGCACCTGTTGCGTGGGTGACTGCACCACCATTAGAAGTTCCACCAAGCTGGTCTTCCATATGACCCAGGTAAACCCCAGAATTGGACATCATATCCCAATTCAAACGTCCGTCGGGACCTTTATCAACAAATCGAGCGAAAGCATAATGAGATGGACTGGTACCATCGGGGTGAAGGAAAATTACGTGATTACCAGTGGTAGAATTCGCCATATTTTTTGTGAAATACTTATTAGTTTTTAGTAATTAGGCAAGCAAGAAATATCACTCGATGCAATTTATAATTGCTAACTATAAAGATATATATAAATTGTTTATAAATACTTATTAACAAGTTAAATTTAGTTTAATTTCAAGTAAAGAAAAATGTCCCATACAAGATAAATTTGATTATTTCTTCTTACTTAAGGAGTATCTTTTGAAAGGAATATAACAATTTATTTTATGGATATAAATGAAAAAAATATATCATAATTAGGTTTAAATTAATTCGATACTAATTGATTAAGATTGTTTGTTTTGATGTTTGAAATAAATATCCTAAGCAGTAATCACAGAAGTCCGTTTTTTACCATAAATATCCGTAACACGCTTGTAAAACCCGACCTATTATTCCAGGAAAAATTATCAATCAAATATTATTTGTTATTTTTGATTTATTTATAGAAAGTAAAGATAAAACTCTAAATAATATCTTTTCCGTTTGCGTTAGAATTATTTGATAACATATAAATAAAAACTCTGCGTCCCTTTGCGCTTACCTCAGCGTGACTCTGCGTTAAAAATATATAATTCTGATGCTAACAGAGTTGATATAAGTTGTGGAGCATTTAAATTAACCTGAATCATTCTACTCGTTTCTGCTGAAAGATTGTTAAAAAAAAACCCTTCTAGGCGCAGAGAACACGGAGGAAAGAAATAAAAAGAGATCAACCGCACCCTACAGGATGGGAAGGGAGTAGTTATTGTGGGGTGGGCATCTTTGCCCGCCCTATGTTTTGTAGAGACGTAGCGCCCGGCTACGTCTCCATGATTACCCGTTCAAACTAACTATTTGCCAGATTATCAAGCAAATACAACGCTAGTATTGACATCGAAACCAGTTACACCGTTGAGCATTGCTAATGTGTTACCAGCAAAACCAATTTCGGTATTTCCATCAACTACATTCAATTCTAAAGTTGATGCATTAATACCCAAACTAGCGCTACCCAAAATACCAATTACATCCGTACCAATTTCAAAGTCAATAATGGTATTTGCAGCTTCTGGTAATTCTGCACTGACAATCCAGAATTGGTCAGCACCTGTACCGCCAGATAGGATATTATTACCACCGGATTGTACATAGAATTGGTCATCACCTGCACCACCCAAAGCGCGATCGTTCATTCCCAGGAAGAAGATATCATTACCTTCACCACCGGACATCCGATTACCACCCATACCATCGGTAGCATCGAATATGTCATTACCAGCACCACCGAAAACTCTATCTTGACGACCGACAAAAATCAGATCATCATCGCTACCAGCATTAACGCGGTTGTTACCTCCTCCAAAAGTTAAATCAATCTCATCCTCACCAGCACCTGTAAATACCGTGTCGCGAACACCATTAAATCCACCGGAACCTGCAAATAAATCATCATTTCCATTAGTTCCAGATATTAATTTACCTGTATCTTCTCCTATTTCTAGGTCAGCTAATACAGTATCATCACGGAAAGCCAAGTTCTGAATTCGGGTATCTTCTGCTACTGGAACGTCAGCAACTTTAAATGCTGTTTCTGGAGTATTAAAGTTAGCTAGGAGATACTCAGCAAATGCGTCTTGTTCAGTACCAGAAGCCGCGAAATCCGCTTTACCGGGGTCGAATAAGCTGGGGTTAACAGGTGCATCAATCACACCATTCAAGTTACGGTCTGTATCGGTTTCCCCAATTAAATCAACTCGATTAGCAAAGGTGGGATTCGCTGCTACAAAATCAGCAAACGGATAACTATCACCACCATTAGCTAAGAAACCGAGGGTGACAATCCGAATACCCCGATTTGCATCTCCTACAACTTGACCATCTTTAACTAAAGCCTCTTTCACACTACCATCATCATTGAGGATAGCAGCGCTTTGAATCCTTTCTCCTACAGCTTTGGTTGCATCAAAGCTGAAGGAAACACCACCAATTTGGGGGAATCGACCAGGAGTAGCACCAGGTTCTGTTCCTGCTACGCCATGTTCCAGGACTTCTTTTAACTGTTCTGCTGTGAGTGTAATTAAAGTTAAGTCGTTATTAAATCTGAGGGCATTTTCTGCATCTGGTTGAGAAATACCACCATCAGGTTTACCAGATAACTCGTTTCCTTCGGGGGGAAGTTTTTCTGACTCAGTAGCACCAGGGGGTGTGATAATCCGACCGATGCTATCACGGATACCACCACCGTTTTTAATGGAAACAGCAACCGTGGAATCTAAACCTTTGACGTAATCAAGGTTTGCATCGGCTGTTAAATTACCCAAGTTGGTTTCTTCTGTGCGGACACTAGCGCGATCGCCATTTAAGAAAACTTCGGTAATACCCAATACGTTACCATCTTGGGCTTGAATCACTTCCCGTAAAGCATCGGTAATCGCTTTAATTTCTGGGTCTACTAATTCTTCAGCATTTAGGGCTGCTACTCCTGCATCATCGGTAGCGTAAGCACCACTGACATTGGGGTCAATACTATCAGTAATGATGTTACCTTGACCATCAAAATCAACGACCAAACGACCAACGTATTTATAATTACCATCGGTATTGACAAGAGCAACATCTTGTCCAGTAGCAGACTTGAGAAGAATTGGGTAAACACCTTGAGCGGTATCTCCATCTCGCAAACGGTCGGTTTCGTCTACCAAGCGAGTATTGGAACCACCTGCCATAATAATATCGACATCTTTGAGTAAACCAGCCAACTGTTGCTCAATGCCAATTTGTTGCATATGAGCGAGGAGGATGATTTTGTTGATACCAGTTGCGGTGAGTTCATCTACGGATTTTTGAATTTCCGCAGCTAGAGCAGCAATATCGTTGGGGTCTGCGGGGAGAATACCGACATCACCAGGAGAAGAAATCCGCGCTAGGGTGGGGGTAGTAGCACCAACTACACCAATTTTCTCGTCGTTAACGGTAATTACTGTACTCTTAGCAATTTTACCGGGAATAGTACTAGCTTCTTGACCGTCAGCAGTTACTAAAGGAGCTAAGTCCGCGTTAGGTGTGAAGTCTAAGTTTGCACTTAAATAGGGGAAATTAGCACCGGGATAAGCACCATCAGGAGCAATTACCGATTCAATAAAGCCTGTACCAAAATCGAATTCATGATTACCAAAAGCAATAGCTTGGAAACCAAGTTCGTTTTGAATGATAATATCAGCTCTTCCTCTACCTTCTGTACCTAATAATGGAGCGAGTGTTGGGTCTGCTGCTGCGTTCAGGAATAAACCAGGAATGTAAGCGTCACCGGAGGAAAGTATGACGGTATTTTCATAGTCAATATTTCCATCGTTATCAGCATCTTGGTTTTTCAATGCATTTAATACAGCACTAAAACGGGGTGCGTCATCAAGTGCTGGGATACCTGCTTCTTGGTCTGCTGCGTGCAGTAGTTGTAGTGTGAAATTACCTGGGTCAGGAACGTCAATATTATAAAGTGTGGTTGTGTTGCTGATTTCGTTTGCAACTGCTAACACGGGGTTTCCGTTGGGACTTTCCGCAGCGGAGATAAACTTCAATCCTTCAGGAGAAATATCGCCTTCGGTACGAATATACTGGATAAACTCCGGTGCTGTGGGGTTGCTGAGGTCGTAAACCATCACACCACCACCAGCACGTTCTAAAGCGATAAATCCGTAAGTCTTACCGTTAATAACACCAACCGTTGCACCTTCTGGTTCTGGTCCTTTGTTGTCGGAACGGGTATCAACATCCGCAGGGTCACCATTATTCGCATTAAATAAATCCGGTGTTAATTCTGCGGTAATTTGTTCTAATTGGTCACCACTATCGAATACTAGTTTACCTTGGTCATCCCAAATAGAGAAGGAACGCGCACCAAAAGCATATAATTGGTCGTAGTCACCATCCCCGTCTGTATCACCGAGGGTATTTGTAATTAGCAAACGACCAAGATTGGCATTATTTTTTAACTCCGCAGCATTGGGGAAAGCGGTAGGGTCTAAAACAACTGCATTATTCCCAATTCTGACTTCTTCATTAAAAATGTCTCCCTCGTCATCATTGGGAGGTGGGAGAATATCATCATCTGTGGGACGAATGCGTGCATCACCTTCGTTTGCGGTGAGATAGTAAGTTTTGCCATCAGCTTCAAAGGATGCAATACTATCTGGTTGGTACATCCCGAAGATGGGCCAATTTCGGATGTTGATACGATCATCGCGATCGCTAGCATCTAGACCATTTCCTGGTAAGCTGTGGTCTTTATAACCTAAAGGTAAAATATCTGTTACCGTTGCGCTAGTGATATCAACAACAGCGATCGCATTGTTTTCTTGAAGAGTTACAAATGCTTTGCTACCGTCGGGAGAAACTGCAATATATTCTGGTTCTAAATCTTGAGCAACAGTAGCACCAGGTCCAAAAATGCGGACTCCACTATCAATTAACGCTTGCTTTTGGTCATTAAAGCCAGTAAAACCAGCAGTAGTTACGGTCGCATTAGCAATACCACCAGAAACATCAATAATGCTAATGGAACCTTCTGGGTCAACAGTATAATCTTCGTTGGGTTCACCTTCGTTAGCAACCAAAATTTTGGTTCCATCGGGGGTAAAGGTGAGCATATCAGGAAGCGCACCCACTGCAACGGAACTTTGGAATACACCGTCAGTGTTGTAGAACGCAACTACACCAGGCTCTTGTGCAGTATTGGCTTCAACTGCTACAGCTACGATACCGTTTTTGACTGCAACGCTATTAACACCACCACCAATAGTTGTGATATCAATTTCACCAAACTTAGTAGGACTAGCTGGGTTACTAATATCGATAATTTCTACAGTGTCCCCAGTAGTTACAAACAACCGTTGGGTTGTGGGGTCGTGTGCTACGATTTCCGCACCATCTTCACTGGTAAATGTACTGATTTTACTGAGATTAATTTTTGGGGTTTCCATATCCATCTTTTTAGGAATTGACAAACTTGCAACTAATGGGTCATGGTCACTAGCTCTTTGAGCAGTTTCCGCAAATTCAGAGTTTAAGTGTACGATATCAAACTCAGCATTGTCAGCTAAACTATCACTAACTAAAATATGATCCAAAGATTGGGAATTACCTTGGAAGTTAAAAGTGTAACGCTCGTTTTCTGGAAGAGTTTCTGTCAAGTTTGTCAAGCTCTCTGCCAAAGTTGTTACAGGAGAGACAAATTCAAACTCGTTTAAATCACCTACAACAACAACATTAGCGTTTGCGTCTGCTGCTAAAACTCCATCGACATAACCTTTAACAGCTTGGGCTTGGGCTTGACGCTGATCAAGGCTTCCGTTGACTGCGACTTCTTCTTGACGTGCTTCAAAAGGCTGCTGTACACCCAGAATTGGAGCGCTACCACCTTTGGAGGAGAAGTGGTTGTTAACAACCGTAACTTCCTCACCATTGAAGGTAAATTTCCCAGCTAAAGGTAAGCGACTATTGAAGAAAGGATTGGTATTATCGGTTTGTTGAGCGCTTGCGTCGGTAATTGCGCTGAGAGAGCCTTCAACAAAACTTACACGTTCCGGGTTATAAAGGAACGCAGTACGAATATTACCACCTGGTTGACCGCCGCTAGTATTATTACCGATAAAGGTGTTGTCAATAAAACTGTAGGTCGGACCACCAGCAGCAACAATTGCATCAACTAGTAGTTGTAAAGTTTGATCTGCTGCTGTTACCCCATCATTGGTGGAACCGCTATTATCTTGAACTTCCTGTAAACCGATGATGTCAGGAGTTTTTAAGTTACTAACAATTTGAGTTGCGATCGCGCTAAATCTTCCATCTGCTACATCTGTATCCCCATCATTATCGTTAGGATCGAGATTCAAAACGTTGTAGCTAGCAACTGTCAGCTGCGAAGCATCACCTTTTATAGTTGTGGTTTCTGCTGCGATTGTAGAAGCAGTGGTTGTAAATGTTTGAGTCGGGTAAATCTCGAAATTCCCGAAACCATAACCAACAACCCCGGTAACATCTCCTAATTTTGCTCCAGTATCGACTTGAGGAATAGTAAATCCTGGTAAAATTGAAGTATTTTGCTGAATTTGGACTCTTTCGGGGTTAAAATCATCGGGGCTAATATTCAAAGTACCGCGCTGACTTATACCTGTAGCACCTGTACCATCATCGACAACTGTGAAAATTTCCCCAAAACGGTTAGTACCAGAAACAGCAACAGCATCTTTCGCTGTCACCAGCATTGCTTCTAAGGACTCGAAGAAATCAATTCCATCGGTATCTGGGTCAAAATTGCCTTTACCAGCGATAGTACCGAAAGCATCATCATCAATATTTTCGGTAGGGGGAATTCTCCCACCTGCACCAATAATTGTGGCTGCGGGAAGCGTATTACCGCTAGATTTGACAGTTATAACTGGATTTCCACCAATTTGAGTTGTGGAAAGATTCCCAGTCGCAGCACCACCAGGAAAGAATTCGCTAACTGTACCCCTAACTTCTACATCATCACCAACTGTGACTGTAGGAGCAGAACTAGTAAACACGAATATAGCGTCGGAAGTTGCATTATTTCCATCTCCTGTAGCATCTTGAAGATAAAAACCGTTGCGATCAACTGCGGTGACAATCCCAGTCGTAGTTACAGATTGACCGACAAGTGGTGAAGTGTGAGCAGCTCCTTGGATGTCGTAGATGGGAGTAATTGAATCTTGATCATTATTATCATCACCAGAAAATGTCTGTGATGCGTTGATATCACCCTTGGTATTGCTACCATCAACAACAACCCAATTAAAATCTGAGTTTTCACTACCAGTTCCTTGTAATTGCAAAGAACTATTTACAGGAGTTGAACCTCCTTGAACAACACCAATATCAACACTTGTTAATCCATTAGCAGGACCTCCAACCGCAGTGAAAGTTCCTTCGTAGCTAAGGAATTGCACTACATCACCATTATTATCTACCAACGCGATACCATCTGGCGCTCCATTTTGGATACCATTGCTAGGATAATCAACAGCAACTGTACCAAATCCATTGCTTTGGTCGGTAATTGTACCACTTAAATTAGTAGTATTGTAACCAGTTCCATCGTTTCCGTTGTAGAGAACGATTGACCAACCTGTGAGGTCAGTTCCCGCAGGACCAGCAATTTCGATAAATTCATTACTATCGGCACCGCTGTTGTCGTAGTGAAACTCGTTAATAAATACAGTCGCCACTAAAAAGTCTCTCCTAATTAATAGTTATACGAAAAGATGCCACAATTCCCAAGTCACCTAACTAAATTGATTCGGTTGAATAGATATAAATCAAATTAGTTTACGAGTAATTTGCTCAATCAAGAAAACTCTTTCGTCATGAAAAATTACTCAAATATATATGTCTCATTTTCTCGCTACTACCATCTCAGAATTAATTAGAACTGGTATCTGTATTTTCTGAATTAAAAATGCATTCCGCTCGAGTATTTTTTCATATCACCAACATGATTACCAGTATCCTGATTTACATCCGCTGCTAATTTATTTGAGTTATTCAAAACCTTGTTGATCACAAGTCCAGCACGCATGATTCCAGTTATCTGAGCCATAGGATTTGTTTGCTAATTAACTACTTGAAGCATTTATTGTTAACTCAGAATCTCTTCTCAGAGTTTTTCCTGAGTTAATCAATAAACTTATGTAAATATTCATACTTACATTTTAAATACTAAGAAAAGTGCATTAAAAAATAAACCATTTTAGGTTAAGTTTTGGTTAAAAAACCATGGTTCAAATGTTATTTTTTTGCTTGACAGTTTAGATAATACCAATTTTTTGACTTTGTATTTTAAATATTAATTAGATAGATATAGCAATCCTAAATCATATATGAGAATTTAGATCCCCGATTTATTGAAGAAGTCGGGGATCTGAACACCGTGATTTCGATACATACAAATAGGATTGCTATATTTAAATCAATATTTAGATTAGATAAATATTTAAATTAAAAAGCAAGTTAAAAAGCAAGCATTCAATATCCTGCTAATAACATCACAGAATATTCATATATAATATTAGGAAATTTCTAATAATTGAAAAACTTGATTTTTGAGTCAGCGGTACACCGCCGTGCAACGGCGGTGCCTGCGCTGACCGGCGTTCCCCGGTCAGCCAAGTTTTTAAATACTATCAATATAGAGACATTCTCCGAGGATTTGCGGTAAAGTCATGTTAAACAACTCGACACATTAACCGAAGATTGATTTTTATTTATATGTAAAAAAAAACACATTATGAATTTTTCTCTATGTAAATGAAATAATCTCAACTTATCAAACAAAGATTTATCAAGGGTTTCAAAATTTTGTCTGCAAAAAATATATCTTAACTACTTAGATGTATGTATAAATTTTTTATAAAGTAGTTTAATTCAAGTTGAATTGCTGCTGTTGGATGTTATGGTACTAATTGTATAAAGACTGATATTAACTAAAAGCTAGTGGATAAGCGATGAAAATTAATGAGTAAGTTTAATTTTTGAAAAGTGACTCTACCACCTGTGTGGAACTTTATTATTGCAGTTTTCGGTAATGTCAATTAGTCAGGTAGTCTGTTAGGTTTAAAAACAAACGGTTAAAGATTAATTAGCAACAGCATCTATGTTTCATGTATTCGTATCAGGTTTTGCATTTTTCAGCAGTTGTTAATCAATTCTATCAAAAAAGTTCTGTAGCAAAAGACTTTAATTGATGATTTGAGAGTTAGATTGAGGTATTTTCTATTATCCAGTCTTTCTCAAGTCTACTGTGTCTGAATGGTAAATGTCGATTTAAATGGATGTGCTTAAGTCATTCTACATTTAAAACGTCTGATTTTGCGCTGTCAATTATATCAATTTTCAAGATTATTATAGATTGTTTGTAGCTATGACAATGGAAACTCTAGACAATATTGAAAAAATTGAAGAAATAGA
>JBHJOU010000014.1:0-23629 GCA_050329355.1 Rivularia sp. (in: cyanobacteria) | reverse complement strand
TTGATATTGATATTGATATTGATATTGATATTGATATTGATATTGATATTGATATTGATATTGATATTGATATTGATATTGATATTGATATTGAGAAAGATAATCGTTATCATCAGCTGCTACTGCTCACGGGCAGATTTATCCTCCATATTATTCCCCTGCTTTATCGGAGACTTGATTTAAATCAAGTTCCCGAAAGGTAGTGTATTAAAGCCGTCCTTTTCCGTCTTCTAAAATTGCTTTATCGATCGGACGAATTGTTGATTGTTTTTTGACGAGCTATGGATGAAAGTAGGTTATAAGCTTGAAGGTATTGATAAGCATTATAATCAATCCAACGGTTTTGGAAGAAAAGCGCCGCCCCGTAGCGCTATTACTACGAATGTCAGGGGATTATCCATGTATTTATCCCGTAGCAAGTGTATTTCTCGAAAAGATTGTTATCTGCATATACAGCTGCCATTGGCTCTGAACGCTTGGAACAGCGTAACAAGCGGTTGCATTTGTAACATATTAAACAGTTTCTTGAAACGGTTTAATTTTGCTTTACCTCGCTTTCCGAAAGCAACTTTTCCAAATCACCCAACAATCTCTCCAACTTCTTACGCTTTCTGGTGTCGTCCCATATTTTGGTACTCTTCAATCGCTTGCCAACATCCGAGTATCGTCTAGTCAGTTGTTGCTGTTCGGTTTCCTCACTGTCGGTTTGGTTAAGTTCATGTTTTTGTATCAGTTCTTTAATTTGAGTGAGTGATAAATTTTGAGAAATTGCATCATTTAATAAGTCAGAACGCTGCTGCTCATCTTTAACTCTCGCAATCGCTCTCGCCTTGGTATATTCTATTTTCCCTTGGCGCAGCACTTCAAGTACATCCAAGGGTAAGTTTAGCAGCGGCAAACGGCTCGTGCGGAAGCTTTCGGCATTAAATTTACCAATACCAGCTAAAATAGTTTCGATTTGTTCTAACTTACGGGAAACGTTTTCCGTTAACTCTATTTTGCGTTTTTTAGCGTTAGCAGCTTCGTTAAGAACTGATTTAATTTCTTCTGGTTTAACATCCATTACTATTGTTAATAGTTCCAGTATTGCTTCTACTTCTTCTACTGGATTGAGGTCTTCTCGCTGCAAGTTTTCTAGTAATGCTACTTGCAGAGCTTGTTTGTCGTCGAATTGTTTGCTGACGATTGGTACTTCTGTAAGTCCTGCTTCTTGGGCTGCTCTTAGTCTTCTTTCTCCGGCGATGAGTTCGTATGTATCTTGTTTTAAGGGGCGTACTAATAATGGTTCTAGGATACCGTGTTCTTTGACGGACTGCACCAGTTGTGCCATTTTATCCTGGTCAAAGTAGCGGCGGGGTTGCTTATCATTAGTTTGGATTTTGTTGATGGATACCGTGGTTTGGCTTGTCTCCGCATTCATGCTGATTAAGTCTTGAACGCCGCGCATTTGGGGGACTTGTGTTGTTTTTCTTGCTGGCATTAGAGTTTCTCCATTCCTTTTTGGATTTTATTTAAAATTGTTATTGCTGGGTGTTTGGGTGCGTATGTGGCTAATGGTTGGCGGTTCATTGCTGCATCGGCAAAGGCGGTAGCGCGTGGAATTGGGGGGTATACGGTAGCAAGTGGTTCTAGTTGGTCAATGAGCGCTTCTAAGATAATTTTATCTTGGTTGGCGTTACTGTAAAGTGTGGGAACGAATCCTGCAATAGTTAGTTGGGGGTTAACGTGTTTTTTGACTTGCTTGATGGTATCAAGCAGTAGTTCTGTACCTTTGAAAGCCTTGAAGTGGGTTTGGATGGGGATTAATACGTGGGTAGCAGCGGTAAGGCTGAGAATGCTGAGTATTCCTAATGATGGGGGACAGTCAATAATGATGAAGCGATATTGGTTTTTAATTGGTTCTAAAGCTATTTTAAGTCGGGTTTCTCGTGCCATAACGGTAGCTAGTTGCAGTTCTACGGCACTCAGCGTAATATTGGCTGGCAGCAAATCCATGCCGTGTAGGTTGTCGTGAATTGAAGGTGGCGTTTCTTCGTTGAAAATGGAATCGCCAACGGTTTGCTCTAACTCGTGGGGTTCCAAACCCATGAAAGTTGTTAAACTTCCTTGCGGGTCCATATCAACGAGGAGCGTTTTATGTTTATGGAGATGTAGTTGGTAGCCAAGGTTCATGGCGAGAGAGGTTTTCATTACTCCGCCTGCTTGGTTGAAGATGGCAATTATTATGGTCACGGAAGCAATTGTGGAAAATTATTATTGTAATATACAACACAAGCATAAGGGGGCGATGGCACCAAAGTATTTTATCTTTTTGGGGTAAAGGAAGATTCGCTTTATCAATAGTTGTTTCAGGCTCTCGGCAACTACTTTACAAAAAAGGCATATTATTTACTTAGATTAGCTAAATTAAGGTTAGATGTCTTCAGCTACACATTACATCTACTGGGCTTCCTCAATCAACGTTAAAGCCTCCCAGCTTTTGAGATAATATTGGCTTTTGTCTGAGGTAGACTAGACAAACACACACTTCAATAGTCGGTGTCATTTCTGCTTTTCGTCCTCCTCCAAAAGCAATTAAACGAACTTTTCTTTTTTTAATTTCTGTAAGTTTTC
This sequence comes from Rivularia sp. (in: cyanobacteria), assembly GCA_050329355.1. GTDB lineage: Bacteria > Cyanobacteriota > Cyanobacteriia > Cyanobacteriales > Nostocaceae > Rivularia. Next base: position 21,016 of record JBHJOU010000014.1, on the reverse strand, counting down.
TGTAAATGCTTATTTTCTGCTGATGCTACTAATGCAATAAAATCCTCGTACTTAATCCCAATTAATCGCTTTGATTCATGTGGGTGTGATTCTATTCTTACTAAAGGGCTTGTCATTAGTGATACAGTTAAATTTTTACAGTTTTTTATTCTCCCACGGAATTTATTTTAAATACTGGTCTATTATCATAAGCTGTGGTTTCATTTTTGGAAGCCTCTATAAAACTTACGATTATTTACGGATTACAAAATTGTATCAGTAGTGCCATAATCCCAATCATAATTTCGCTATAAGGAATCCAGGAGTTTGACTACACAACTACTGATTTATAAACAGGCCGTACCAGTATCTAAGGATAAGCATGGAGACTGGTCCTTGAAAAAGGAAGCTGATTACAGTTTTTCTAAAGAAGTTAATTCTGTTCCTCTATTAACAACTGAATTTGCAAAAGCATCCTTAGAATATCCGATTGTTTTCACTGGAACAGAAGAAACTGTAATGCCATCTGTAATTTTAGGGGTACAAGAGCAAAATAATCTGTATGTAACGGAAACAGGAGAATGGATAGCCAAGTATATTCCTGCTTTTATACGACGCTATCCCTTTGTCTTTTCCAGTGCTGACGACGGCAAAACTTTGACTTTGTGTATTGATGAAGAGTTTAGCGGTTGGAATCAAGAAGGTCGTGGTGAAAGATTATTTGATAGCGAGAAAGAGCAAACTCAGTATTTAAAGAACGTATTAGACTTTTTACAATTGTACCAAGCCCAGTTTCAATATACAGGTGCTTTGTGCAGTAAATTAAAAGAACTAGACTTGTTAGAGCCTATGGAAGCTCAATTTACTACAGCAGAAGACAAGCAGGCAACTTTAGGCGGATTTATGGGAGTAAGCCGTGAAAAGTTGAAAAATCTCTCGTCAGAGCAACTTTTTAGTTTAATGCAAGCTGATTGGTTGGAGCTAATTTATCTCCATATTCAATCCCTTAATCATTTTTCTGAATTAGCACAAAAATCAGTAGAAACTCTAACATAAAACTCTTATTTATGTAATTTCGTTCCTAGCTTCTAGGCTGGGAACCAGAAAACAAAATTTTTCTTTTTTTGGCTCACAGGCATTTATATTGATTAATTCTGTAGTAAAGCTGCTAAGTTTTGTGATTTTGGATTATTCGAGATTGATTGTATGTTGTGTTGATTAATTTAAGTAGGTCAGTATGGAAAATTATCATTGAGACAAGGCAACAGGGTTTAAGATTGATTTATATTTCTTTATATAGCTTTATTTTTTTGTGCCAGCTTACTTAACTAGGGCTTGCTGTTGGGACTTGAAAAACCTTGTATTTTAAGACTCAAATGTGATTTTTATTCTGAAAAAGTGCAAGATATCTGGGGTATAAGCCTTATCATACCTTGGATTGATAATTGATGCTCGTTCAAAAATCAGAAAAAAATAGGGATAAAACTGTTGCCTTTTGCCTATCAGCACTAAAAGACTTTTTCAGCAAACCCTAACTATATATAGGAATCCTACTTGAAAATTGAAAAAACTCAGTACACCTTAATCTTCTAGAATCATGAAAGCCTTTTGCATGAATGCCTCTTGCCTCTTGCCTCTTGCTTCCCTACACAAATAATTAAGGCTTTGCCACGCTTCGCGAACAAAAATCAAACCGGATTCCTATATCTTAATCGTAATAATGGAAATTTTAGATCACAGCCAATATGTAGAATTGACAATGCATTTTCGATGTAACCTCAAATGCGAACATTGCATGATTGAGGATACGATGGATTGGCTTGAGCCACAGTCAATAAAAGAATTTAAGGACATTTTAACTTACAATAACCAACACCGTCGCTGGAAAGGAATAATTTTAACTGGCTCAGAAGTTACTTTACGTCGAGATTTACCTGAGTTGGTTAGATTAGCTCGGAATCAAGGTTTTGAACGGGTTAGAATTCAAACTAATGCTATTCGTTTAGCAGATAAAAGTTATTGTCAAGAATTGATTACAGCAGGAATTAGGGGTAAATATAGCGAAGCTGTCACCAGGGGCAAGATAGGCTGAAAGCTTTGCTATGATTGGCTTTCAGCCCAATGTTATTTTAATACTGATACTTTTCGATACATCTACCCCGCCTCGATTGGCAACCTTTCATTCAGATCCAACCGAAAAGTACCGTAGGGATTAACATGACCCCAAATTAAAGGCGACAGCGCCCGCAAATCCTCGTCTTTCATCAACTTCATCCATTGTGGTTGAGACAAAATTTGCTGAATCATCAAAGTATTCACGTATACTAAAGATATCTGTAGTAAATGCAGAGATAAGACAGCTAATTCTTGGTCTGACAAACGATTAGTAGCAATCTCCCCGCTCTTACCGTAAAAAATAAAGCTGTTAGCGCTATTCCAGTTCTCCACCACGTTTAGTCCAGAATTTATCTCTTGCCGTAGTTCAACTGAATGCAAGTATTTACATAAAAATATAGTTTTAACAGCTTTGCCTAATTCCGCCAGCGCTTGATAGGTAGGGTGTAATAAATTACCCGATTTAAAACGTCTTAAAATAGCTTCAGTTTCCGCCATACCCAAACGTAGAGCAGTAGCATACTTTACCATTTGGTCATATTGTTGACGAATTAAATCCCAATTAATAGCGCGAGTTAAAATTGGTTGTAAGTTTGGATAAGCATCATTATTTCCAGTTGACGGGCGGTATAATTTCTGAACATTTATACGTTTAAGACGCGGCATTAGCTGAAAACCGAGTAAATGGCAGAAGGCAAAAGCTACTTCGTTTTGTCCGTGACTATCCACATAATTCTTCTCCACCTTCATATCGGTACAATGGCGCAATAAACCTTCTATCATTGCCGCCACCTCAGAGGAGGAACAAGTCTTTAACTGCGAATAAATACAAACCGAATTCTTTTCAACGTGCCAATAAATCATTACGCCCTTTCCACCGTAACGGATATGCCACTCAGTCATCAAATTTTGGTCCCAAGCACCAAACTTTTTTGAGTCAGAAGCGCAAGCGGTTGAACCTTCTCCCCAAATAGCCGATATTCTGGCATCAAAAATTGCATTTGCAACGCAGCCAATAGCATTACGTAATTGGTCTTTATGAATAAAATGACGTTTTACATGGAGTAACTCTTGATAATTATCACCTTTAATTTCATCGGATAAACGTTTTAATCCTGTATTTGTTCCTAAACCATATAAACAAAGTAACAAGCGTTTCTGTAAAGTATTTCCGGTTAAAACTTCGCGTGTTGATACACTTTTAAAATGCTCCTTAAAATCAACTCGCAAGTCAGTTTCTTTGAGAATATCTAGAAGGCTAGTCATATTCCAACGCCGTTTAATTTCCGCTTTTAATCGCGTCAAATTAACAGGTTCAGTTTGAGGAATTAGGGGAGAAACAGAAATTCGACCTTTACCCTTTTTTCTGATTTTGACAAATTTATTTTTAGGTATCCCTTTATCTAATAGAGTTAATGCTTCATCCATCTTTTGCTGTAAATCAGTAATAAAAACTTCCACATCTGATGGTTGTTTTAAAGCATGAAAGTAATAAGACCTTTGTGCATCAAAATCAGCAGGTAAATCTTCTTCAGGATTCCTATAACGATTGGCTCCCACAACCCATATTTCTTTACATCTAAGTTTTTCTCTTAAAGCTTGAAGTACACTTAATTCATAATTTATGCGGTTAACCTTAATTTCGCCGTCTGGATTATTTTCTAATATAATTTCTTGCCAACCACTACGTAATACGCCTTCAATCGGTATATCTTCTCCAGCATCGTAGTAACTCTGTTTGCTATCGGCATATTTTTTTAGTAAATCTAGAGCTTGAATGACTGGACGATGAACCTCATTATTAGAACGGAATTCCAACTGGTTTAAAATCAAAGGTAAAATTCGACGATAATACCCAGCATAAGAAGAGCGCATAACCGTGTAAACCTTCTCTCTATAAGCATTCCCCGTTGATTTATATTCTTTTACTAAATTCTTGAGAGTTGCTTCACCCACAACTGGAAAAATCACATCTTTGACTTTACCATCCGGTTTATCTAAAGAAGCAGAAGCTATTTCATATAATAAATTATTCTTCCCATAAACCCGTTTAAAATCTGTTATCAGTTCTTTATCTACACGCTTTTCAGCCTTTGCATTTATGCGATGTACTATTTGAATAAGCAGTTCAACTAAATTGTCTGTAACTTCTTGACTTCTAAGCCAACAAAAAGCTGCAAAAAGACTATAACGAACATTATCTGGGTGACGGCGTAAATCACGAGGATGTTCAACAGCTACTCGACTTTTATAAATTTGAAGAACCTTGTTTGGTATTTTCTTAAATAAATCTACTGGTAATTCTAATTCTCTAAAAATCTTTAATTTAGCAACTTCTTTTTGAAAACTTTCTACACCAGTTCGACCTGGGTCTGTTTTCAATTCAGCCCAAGTTAATATTTCGGAAGAGGTATTTGTTTCTTCACCTTCGGTGGTATTCTCAGCTTGAGTCTTATTTAATTGATTGACTTCATTCAATTCTATATAAGATGCTTTATCACTCAACAAAATATCTATCTGCTCTTTCGATTGGCTAGATAACTGCAAAGTTATTTCATTAAAAAATTTAGATTCAAAATTACGAAGCGCAGAACGAATTATACGTTCTAATCTTAAACTTGTTGGTGGTTCAAGTTTCTTTTCTCGTAGTCTTGCAACGGCTGCAAGTTTTAATTGTTCAAATTTTAACTCGTAAATTAATGCTTGTTCGACTAGCCAATTATTTAATTCTTTAGCATCGCTAACTTTAGTTTTTCGGAACCCAAAAAATTCTCTTATTTGAGCGCGATGGTATTTTATGGAACGTCCTTGCCAATCATAGTCAGAGTATTTTTCCGGAGAAATATTTAAAAGCTTGGCAATATAATTAACAACATCCTGAGAAATTTCATGTTGATTGAGAGGGAAACTGGCGTAAATTTGAAAAAACTTCAGCAATATAGCGAAACCTAAGCGATTCTCGCTATTTTTTTGAGTTAGTAGCAATATTTCGTTTGGAAGTAGCGTCCAATGCTCTACTAACTCTTCTGGCAGCCAAGTTTTTTTCATTAAGTCTCACTCTTCAAGCAAACAGTATTCTATCAACTTTGTGGTACACATTTTTATTTTTGTTAAAAATGCTGTTCTTAGATAAATAAATGCTGTCAATAAGAATTTTATATTATTGTCATTTAATCAGCTTCTTTTTTTACTTTGTTGAGAATATTGAATGCATGACGTGCAGATGATTCAGCTTTCTGCGAGGTAACTTTAGCGTAACGTAAAGTTGTTTGAATGCTTTCATGTCCCATTAACGCACGTAATTCTTCAATACTGATTAATCCAACTCGTTCTGTAGCAAATGTATGTCGTAAATCGTGAATGCGAACTCCTTGAAGTTGCGGATATGTGTTGGTTATTTGCCGCCAATAATCATGCAACGTATGGTAGCTAATTCTACTGACTTTTAAGGTGACTGGGTGTTGTGCAGTAAACAGAGCATTTATGTTTTGATGCCGTGAATGTTTTAAGTATTTAGCAAGTACTAAAGCTGCATCATCACTGTAAAAACACCAACGTTGCTTATTCCCTTTACCCAATACCTGAAATTTTTTGTTCTTGATATCTAACGAATCTAAATTTAGAGCTAAAAGCTCTCCTATTCTACATCCTGAACGATGTAATAAATGAATTATTGCGTTGAGACGTAAGTCATCTTTAACTGCGGAATATAGTATATTTAACTGTTCTGGTGTTAAATATCTGATTATATCATCGGTTTTATGTTCCCCTTTTTCTCGCTCCGGGAGACGTTGTTTTAGTCCACGTATAGGGTTGAATTTTATATACCCTTGTTCAACTGCAAAATTAAGTAAGCTTTGTAGTATTGCTTGATGCTTATGATGTGTCGTGTACTTTAAATGATTAAGACTATTTAAATACTCAACTAATGTTTGCTTACTGATAATTTCTATTGACCAACTTCCATACTTTTGAAGTAAGGACAATAAAGTAAGTTCATAGGTTTTTCTAGTACTAGTTGCTAGACCAGGACGTTCTAAAAATTCGGTCGTTACGGTGGCTAAAGTTACAGCCGATTTCACTTAAAAATATGTATTTATGACAAGGTTTTTTCTGAATAAATTATATATCTTTTTATCATCGAGTTACAGCTTTTTATGGACACTTTTAAAAACCCTCAACCCCAAGAATCCCTTGCTGACTACATAGTAAGAATCCGTAAACATTTGAGGATGACTCAGTTTGAGTTAGCAGATGCTGCTGGTATTCATTCTCGCTCTGTGGGCAAGATTGAGCGGGGGCTGACGACCAAAATTAATCGCAAGACGCTTCAAGGTTTGGCGGTCGCGCTCGGTGTACCAACCTCCTATCTTGAAGCTGTAAGCAAGGGGAAAGAAGTTAACTATCAGCAAAGTATTAAGTTTTGTCCCCAGTGTTGGAATCCTGGAGCGGCGATTGACCCTATGTGGAGTAACGTAAAAGCTAAGTTCTGTTATCTGTGCGGTACTAGTATTCGAGCTAACTGCGGGAATTGCGGTGAGTTTGTGTTGTCGTTAAGACATCGGTTTTGTCCGGTTTGTGGTTGTGCTTATAAAACGTCTGTCAAAAAGAATAAAACTGAAAAATAAATACTTTTTACAAAATCCTTTCTCAGCAATACTTTCAGCCTATCTTGCCCCTCGTGACAGCTTCGCTATATTTACCCCAAAAACCATCGCACTCCTACAAATTCCCCAAAACGCGATGGTCGTTCACGTAGCGTCTCCGTAGGAGTTAGACCACTCCTACGGAGTATCGCACTTCCCCACAAACCATCGCATTCCCCAAATCCCCAAAAAGCGATGCACTACAATAGTTAAAATATATTATCAAGTTATGCCAGCTAAAGATGTTTACCATCATCAAGCTAAAAATGCCCTAATTAAAGCTGGTTGGAGAATTACTCGTGACACTTATCAAATCAAGTTCAGAGAAATCAAGCTTTATGCCGATCTTGCAGCAAAGGCAATGTTTGCAGCAGAGCGCGAACAACAGCAAATCATTGTTGAAGTCAAGAGCTTTCTAGGAACTTCACGTGTTCGAGACTTTGAAGCGGCACTAGGTCAATATATCCTCTATAGGCTCTACTTGGCGCAAATATTTCCCGAAGCAGTTTTATATATGGCAGTAAGTGATGCAATATACCGAAGTTTTTTTCTCAAAAGTGCAATTCAATTTGCAGTAACGGAGCTAGATATAAAGTTGATTGTTTTTGATGTGGAACAAGAGGTGATTATCCAATGGATAGATTAAATACCTATCGAACGATTATTAAGGAAGTACTAATCCGTTATTATGAGCTTGACCTAGAGCAACCGAGTATCGGTATTGAGCCTGTTTTAGCATTTGACGAGGTGAGGGATCACTATTTTTGGGCGCAAGTTGGCTGGAACCAAACAGGGCGAACCTGTGGAAGCACAGTTTATATTCGGATCAAAGATGGCAAGGTTTGGGTAGAAGAGGATTTAACAGAGGATGGAATAACGCAAGATTTGCTGGAGGCAGGAATTCCTAAACATGATATTGTCTTGGGCTTTCAGCATCCTCGCGATCGTGCTTTGACTGAATTTGCAGTTGCGTAGAAGGGTTAGGTAGATGACGCGATCGCATCCCAAAACCGCCAAAACCAGCGTTCGCATTGCTCCAAATCCCCTAAAAAGCGATAACTAGCTCCTTTAGGAGCGGCTTCGCCAACGTTAAGCTGCGCTAACGCATTCCCCAAAACCTCCAAAATCCCAATATTCCAAAGCGCGATGCCTTTGGCAACCATCTTCGTTCGCGTAGCGTCTCCGGAGGAGAATGGTATCGTGTCTCAATAAACATGCTATTTTAAATAGTAGATACAAATTGTATATACAATATCAGAATGCAGTTTGAGTGGGATGAAAACAAAAATAGCCAAAATTTAAAAAAACATTTGGTAAGCTTTGAGGAGGCAAGAGAAATATTTGACGGGATCATATTTACCAGTATTGACGACCGTTTTGATTATGGGGAAATTAGAGAAATCAGTATAGGAACAATACAAAATGTAGTCATTGTCACTGTGACTCATACTGAAAGAGCAGGAATTATTCGTATTATCTCAGCTAGAAAAGCAACGCCAAAAGAAAGAAAAGAATATTATGACTATCTCAGCCAAGCGACTTAAAGAAATTGAGAATATATCTGATGAGGATATTGATACTAGTGATATTCCCGAATTAGATGAGCATTTTTGGGAGAAGGCAAAACTGGTTAAACCTATTACTAAACAAGCAATTTCATTAAGAATTGATGATGATGTTTTAGAATGGTTTAAAAATCAAGGTAAAGGCTATCAGTCTTTAATGAATGCTGTATTACGTTCTTACGTTGAGCATCAAAGTAAAATGTAAAATGATGAATCGATGAGAGCGCGATCGCTCCTGAGAAAAATCACATTGAGCAGCGAATTACGGAAATTGGGAAATTATTTTGCGATCGCAATTCCTACAGTTTTACCAGAGAAAAGCGATCGCATTTTTCAATAACACCCACCATCGCACCTTAATTTCAGGCATGAGCGATCGCCTCCTTTAAAACACCAAAAAGCGGTCACAGACAAGCCTTTCTAGGGTCTACGCACTCCCCAAAGCCTCAAAACACATTTTGAGATATGATTTAACTAAGTCGGTTACATAAAAAACTCATGCTAGAAAATGTGCGCTATCTTACTAACGAGCAAGGAGAGCGGATAGGCGTTTTGCTCAATATGGAAGCTTATCAACAAGTAGCTAACGTCTTGGTTTTAGATTCAGAATGCCTAAGTGGTTTAAGTTTAGATGAATTAAAAGCACTAGCTGACAGTAAGCTTGCTCCTGCTTTTCAAGCGCGCTTAGATGAGTTGTTGGCACAGAATGTGGAATCTCAACTATCTGCCGATGAAATTGCCCAATTAGACCGTCTAGTGGCACAAGTTGACCAATTAACAATTTTGAAAACCCGTGCTAAGTATACGTTAAACCGTCTAGATGAGTTAGCCACAGCTTCATGAGTGCTTATATCCCTGTTGAGTTACAACGGCAAATTCGCACCCGTTTTGCTGATTGTTGTGCTTATTGTCTCACTGCGGAAGCACTTACAGCAACAACCTTTGAATTTGAGCATATTTTACCGCGCTCGGCAGGAGGGGAAACGGTTTGGGACAATCTGTGTTTATCCTGTCCGAACTGTAATCGTTATAAAAGCGATCGCTTAGATATTATCGATCCAGTTACAGAACAAAGAGTTACTTTATTTCATCCCCAACTTCAGGTCTGGAAAGAGCATTTTGCCTGGAATGAGGATGCAAGCGAAATCATCGGACTTACAGATATAGGTCGAGCCACCATTGCTGCTCTCAAAATGAATCGTCCAGCATTAGTTCGTGTGCGTAAGATGTGGATCAAATTGGGAGAGCATCCCCCAAAGCTAGAATGATTAGGAAAAGCGATCGCCTACCTTGATATAGGACTCATGTACTAAATAAATGCGATAACTCCGTTAAGCTCCGCTAACGCATTCCCCCAACTTCCAAAAACAGCGAACCTCGAAGTCAGCGCTTGCGCTATTGCAGTTCCCCAACTCCCAAAAATCAAAATGCGGTAGGGTATCTGCTACTGATATAAGCTTATATACTCAATAATTAACAGCCGCAGATAGTTAAGTTTTTCTATGTAAAGTTTTATTTGTGGAAATTGACTTTCCTCTGAAAAGTACCAATCGGCAAAATAAGAAATATCAAATATATTAATTTTTGTTAATTTTTTAATTATATCTTGATAATTTTCTAAGTTATCATTAGTAATTACTTGAGAGGCGCATCCCTCAATATCAGTTGTGAAAATTTCTATTTCCCCTAATATGCTAAGATTTTTTGACTCTTCCCACTGACTTATTTGCCGTCTTTCTTCTCGTGTATTCTTATATTCACATAACAAATGCTTCAACACTTTACCAATGTAGTTTTTAGCGGTATGGGGATTTTTAGGGATATTTGATGCTGTGAGGTTTTGCATACAATGTGTTAGTTTTCGCCGTATGAGATAATCTTGCCATTTCTTTCAATTATAAATTCATTTCCTTTATTCCATCTATCTGCACCATCGCTAAGTATTGTCTTTCGAGCGCCTTTTTTGTTGAAGTTATTTGCTTTTCTTAAATATTTCAAATAATTGTTGCTAAAATCATGTCTGTCAGCATGGTTGACAATACTATGAGCTAAAGTTGGATAGGTAGCTTTATCCCAATTTTCCATAAGTGTCTTCATTTCAGCTATCTCAGCATCCGTGTATCCGCTAAATAAAATTATTTCATAGGGGTCTATTTTTTGAGGGTGAGTAGGTTCATCTTGGCTATTGGGATTCATCTTAAAGTGATTGTAGTTAGTTTTTCTGAACTAATAACTAATTTTAATCGACATGGAGATTTGAGCGCGATACCTACGGTAAGCTGCGCGATGTCACAGACAAGCCGCTCCGCGTCTACGCACTTTTTCCCTAAACTTGTAATAAGCGAACGACTTACTTCGCACTTTCGCATCTCTAATTGTAAGCGAATAGCTTGTTGTCTGTATCAGCGAACGAGAAAAATCAGCACTGATGGGATGCTGGTTTCATTTAATATATAATAGTTTTAGATCGAACATATCACTCGCTCAACATCCACTTAATAATACCTAGAATTTTCTGCACTGGCATGAATGGATAATTAGTAGAATCGATTGTCACATCACTACCCTCTAACTTGAGAAATTGCCACAATTTACCGCTAGTTACACAACCATAAATAACTGAAATATCCTTATTTTTACGCTGATTATAGCTTTGCGCTGCGATCATTTCAGCAACACATTGACCTAATCCATTTTCTATTTCCCCTCGTTTGGCTTCTACTAACATTAAGACTGGGGCTTCGATCGTAAATGGGTTTTCAGACTTACTAAACAAAAAATCACAAAACCCATTCAAACCCTGCTCTCGGTCTACATCAAACTCCTCACCAGAAAATAATTGCACTCGTTGGTTAGCAAGCCTTCTCGCCTCCACCAAAACTGGACTAACTATCAGTTCAGATTTAGCTTTTTGAGTTCGAGCAACTTCGGCGATTGGAAACCACTGATTGAGTATATCTAATAGACTTGGTTGTGGTTCTATTGGTGGTAGAAGTTCGCAAAAGCGATGATCAATTATCCTCAAGCTAAATTTATCCTGCACTAACTCTAACGTAAAATTATTGTATGCCATTTTATACTCACGATCGCTTTTGTGTGTATTTATTACCGTCTTGCGATCGCACTTGATATTGAAAAGGTTGAAGAAAGCGATCGCGTCTTTCAAAACACCCACCATCGCACCTTAATTCCAAGGATGAGCGATCGCCTTTGCTGTTCTAAATGGCGATAGCACTCCGCAAAAACTCAAAACAAGCGATCACAAAAATTTTGTATAGTTACATGAAAGGTTAGAATCGAGTTATCGAGACACCATAAAATTCTCAGATTTAGTTATGTTACAAACATTTAGTGTTCGTTACAATTCTGGAAGAAGAGCGAAAGTCACGGATGAACGACAAACTGACTTTAAATCGTTTTGCTAATTCCCTTTGGCTACCTTCTTTGTTTTGCCATCCACTTAATATCTTTTGTCGTAAGTCAATTGAATATGCTGCCATTTTTTAAATACTAGTCTTTACATTTTTACAGTTTACTATCTTTGTGGCGGGTTTGATATCAAATTGCTGTCAGTCGGTGGGCGTAAATAAACAGAACTATACTTTGTCATTGCGTTGCTTGCTTCCCGTAGGGTGGAGGCACGACGAAGCATAAGCCCTCCGGGCAGGCTACGCCAACACAAGGGTTTTGGACTATTTACATTTTGTTACATAGTTGTAAATTTCCCCGCCCACCTACTTACATTTATGATCTAGGATAAATATAAACAAAATTTCAGAATATGAAAGTGTTAAAGTTAGCAACAATTATTGATGCGTCAGGAAATTTACACCTTGATATACCAACAGAATTATCATCTGGCGCTGTTGATGTAGTTATTGTTTTAAACCCAAGCATCCCAGATACACACTTCGCACTCCCAAACTTCCCAAAAAGCCATAACTTCCTTAAGCTGCGCGATCGCACTTTATATTGAGAACGCTGAAGAAAGCGATCGCGTCTTTCAACAACACCCAGCATCACACCTTAATTCCAAGGATGAGCGATCGCCATTTAGAACAGCAACCGCGATCGCACTTTTTCCCTAAACCGCTAAAAAGATATCGCATTTTCTGGTAGCGATCGCTTGACTTTTAAGACAGTCGCTACGAGATTGGCGATCGCATTCAGCAGTCGTAGTGCGTAGAAGCTAGAAAGGCTTGTGTGTGACATCGATACAATTATAATGAAATAAACTTAACTTTATCTAGTCGAGGAAAATAAATCTTGTGGATAACTGGAATATTTTATTAGAAAATACAGAGGATGGTTTTACTACAGCTACTGTCCTAGAAATTCCCGATATTCAAATCAAAGATGAAACTAAACAAGGTGCAGTTGAAAAAGTTCAGCAGCTATTACAAAAACGCTTAACCAAAGCCGAAATTATTACGATTCCAACACCACCAAAACCATTTGCTTCCGAGAATCCTTTGATGAAGTTTGCTGGAATTTTTCAGGACGATCCAGATTTTATGGAAATTATTGCAGAAATTAGGGCGGAACGGGAAGAGAATAGTGAAATATGAGCTTTTGGATTCTCGATACTGACCATGCCTCACTGTTTCTAGCTGGAAATAAGTCGATTGCTGCCCAAGTTGCAACGCATTCCAATGATGTAGTAATTACCGTGATTACTGTGCAAGAGCTATTTAATGGCTGGACAGGAAGATTAAATGACCCTGCACAAGCTAATAATCTTGCTCATCTTTATACTAAGCTTTGGGAAACTACCGAGTTTTTTAAGGTCATCACTATTTTGAATTTTGACAAAAATGCCGAAAATTGCTACCAAATTTTACGTCAAAGCTTCAAGGCTCTAGCAAAAAAGAGAATTGAAAAAGACCTAAGAATTGCGTCAATTGCTCTTGCTCAAGATGCAACAATAGTTACACGCAATTACAAAGACTTTTCACAAATTCCCAACCTGAAAATAGAAAATTGGGCAGACTGAAAATTTCATAAAAGCAATCCGATTTTGTGAAAACTATAACAAGCGACACCAAATAATACTAAGAGCGATCGCATTCGACAAAACGCGATAATTTTGTTAAGCTGCGCGATCGCACTTCTAAAAATCCTCAAAATGCGATCGCATTCCTTCCCAAAACCCTCAAAATCCCAAATCCCAAAAAGCAATCGCATTCTTCAAAACCCAAAAAGCGATGGTCGTTGGTGTAGCCTGCGCTATCCTTCGGGAAAGGCATATCCCATTCCCAAAAATCAAAAACATTAGAGTATAATTTTTTTTACATAAGAATAGGCAATTATTTTTTCATCTATACTTACCAAAGGAACATCATAAATTCTTGCTGTTGAAACAATAATTCTATCAGCTGGGTCTTTATGAAAATCTCCTGGAAGTGAGTAGGAATCAATAGCAATTTGAGGAGTGATTGACAAAAGAATTACTCCCTCTTGTGCCAAGGCAATATTAAACCATTCTTGAACTGGGCAGGGAATAATTAACTTGTTTTGGGTAACAAGTCTGCTAATTTCTATCAAACTTATAGAGCAAACACCTAAACCATGAGGTCTTTCCTTATTTATTACCTCTTTGTGAAGAGGAGTTAACCTTGGATCATTGTGATTCCACCAAACCCAAATATGAGTATCAAGAACGATCACAAATCATTCTCCTCAAAATCCTGATTCATTTCCCAATCGTCAGGAGAAATACCAGGTTCATTAGGGTCTGCTAAGTAAGAATATGGTTCCATTTCTGTAAGGGGATTAATGGCAAATTTGCCTTGATTTTCCAAAGAGTAGCTAATTTCTCCAAACTTTTCTTGAATACTTTCTCTCAAGATAGAAGAAGCTAGTTCTTCAACAGATATTTCTTTTAAAGCAGCAGCTTTAATTAGAGATTCTTGAGTTTCTTGACTGATGTAAATATTAGTACCAATCATCGTTAAATCTTTCTCATTTTTTACATAATACCAAATATTATCAACCCAAAACCCCCAACGCGATCGCACTCTAAGATCGCTGATCGCACAATCCCGTAGGGTGTGTTAGCGTCAGCGTAACGCACCGAACATTACTGCATCGAGGGTTCGTTAAATTTCATTAACGCACCCTACAACCTCGGCGATCGCACTAAAATCCCAAATGCGATCGCAATCTCCAATCCCCCAAAACGTACTCTTTATGGTAATAAAGTTTGGTATAGATTACTGTCAAAGGTTAAAATCGAGCTATTGATATACCATCAAATTCTAAAATTTAGTTATGTTACAAACTTTTAGAGCAACTTTAAGGGGAGACTCGTTGGAGTGGGGAGAGGAAGTGCAGCGCTTATCTAAAGACGATCGCCCAATACAAGTGTTAGTTACAATTTTGGAAGAAGAGCCAATGCAACAGAACAATGGGCGAGGTCAACGGATGGCGTTAGTGTTGGAGAAGCTAGCACAAGCACAAGCACAAGCTTTTGCAGGAATCGACCCAGTAGCTTGGCAGCGAGATGTACGACAAGATCGAGAACTTCCAGGTCGGCATCAGTAATGCTTTTAGATAGAAACATGCGACTTACATTTATGATCTAGGATAAATATAAACAAAATTTCAGAATATGAAAGTTTTAAAGTTAGCAACAATTATTGATGCGTCAGGAAACGATCGCACTCTAAGATTGCCGAGTAGCGCACCAATCTCTGGGCATATTAACCCACATTCCGCACCCTGGGGTGTCACAATCGGTAATTACTTAAAATCTATTAGTTTGTCTGCTATAAATTATGCTTATAAACGTTTCTATTTAAGTCAATATAATGAGATTAAGTATAGAAAATAGCTTGATGCACTGCTAAAAATCAGTAAACAGCTACGATTGTGACAGTTGAGGTGCGGAATGTGGGTATTAAGCCTAGAGATACCGTTGTGATCGTATGCCAAATTATCGAAGACCTCAGATTGCTGGAGGCACCTATTTCATTACCCAAGTTACCTATCAAAGGGAACCTTGGCTTTGTCGTGATATGGGTAGAAAAGCGCTGAGAGAGGCGATCGTCAAGGTAAGAGAAAACCATCCGTAAATTAATTATTATAAAGCAATTGCGTTAGGAACAATGGCTCTTGACTTCCAGGCGCGTCAACTTTTAAAAACCTTCTACAGACAGTTGCATTTTAGGATTTTCGTCTGCTACATACAATTCTTTAACTAAAAAGCGACCGCTATCACGAATTATAAGAAAATAGATTGCCTTTTGCTCTAATTCTCGCAAACGAACAATGGCTGCTATTTTTTGTCCCTTATCGTCTTGAAAAAAGAGAGACTTTATCCTATCAGTTTTGTTTAGCATGTCAGCATGAGCAAATGCTTGGTGGGAAGTATCTGCATTTAGTAATAGTTTTTTGTAGGCATCCCAGTTACGTTCTCGGTATGCGTCGAGTGCTAAATCAGCTACAGTGTAAGGGTTTGATAGCGTTGACTCCATTTTAGGGGTTTCCTTTTGCGTAATTAAAGAAGGCTTCAACAATGCTTCCTGGCTATAGCTATGAATGCAACCAGTGGTAGCTAAAATTATCAATAAAATAGATGTAGCTAGAAATGATAGGGTGTACATTTAACATTTTAAAACAAATGCATGATTGTAGTTAATGTGACATTATTAACTTGAACAAATTAAGGAGTTGTAGTCGCAGGTAAGTCCGCATAACGAAAATAAGTAAAACGAGATTGGAAGTCGGTGAAGCTGATAGTTTTGACTCGTTCTGACTCGTTGTCCCCACCAGCCTGGTCACGGATAGTGACATTACGGTTACCACCCGATTCGCTGTAAGATAAAACTGCAATCACATGGCTACCTGTGCTAGCCACCACTGGTTTTCCACTATCAATAGCTGTCTTTAGCTCATCCCACTGTGCATCTACATCTGCTCCTGCTGTATCAGATTTTGTACCTTGGCTACCAAGTACTGCTTCATATGTATAAATAGTGTTACCCCAGTTAATATGTGCATAATTACCTTTTAATTTAGCGTATGCTTTTTCAATAATGCTCGGCCAGGTTTCCCGGTGATTATTGCTATCTATATCATCACTACGACCATAAATAGGAGTATTATTTTGGCTAGGAAGTTCAGCGTTTACTGATATATATACTGATTGAAAATTATTAGACTGATCTTTTTCGTAGAAACGCACGCTGTAATTTCCTACACTTTCTTCCACAATCATTTCTCGGATGAAATTTGGATTGCTATTCGCTAAGGAACTTAACAAGGCAACTAAGAAACAGTCATTGATACTACCTTGAATTACATCGGCTGCCGAAATGCCATTTACAAAAAGAGTGCTAGTGCTACTATAATCCTGGTATCCTTTACTTGAATTGTTACGATCACTCTCTAGCATTTCCGGACTAGCGTTAGGATTTAATCTATAGGCAACTTGTCTTAAGCTGTCGGGGACATTACTCATTAAACGTTCCCATTGCTCAGAAGTAATGCGCTGGCGTAATTGTCCTAACTGTTCTAACGATAACGATTGCAGAACTTGAACTACTTGACTTGCTTCTGCATCTGTAATTGCCCAATCGAAAAGTCCGTAGGAAAGTAGATTATTGATATACGCTAAATTATCTTCAATGCCCCGCAATCGTATAATGCGTATTACAGTGCTTGCATGGGCGATACGATCAGATGGAGACAGATTTTCTAATAAACGATCTACTTTGTTTCTACCTAATCTATTTAATAAACCACCAAGCTGAGTATCATCGTAACTAGACAACTCAACAATAACTTCATGTGCTTCTGCATCAGTAACTGCCCAGTCAAACACTCCGTAGGACAGTTTTTCTCCCAAAGTCTGAGCTGTACTGTCTAAGTTCGCATTTTCATCATCCTGAAGCATAATTATTGATTCAGCTTGCTCATAATTATGCCTAGAATCATCAGAAATTATGGCTTTTGCCTGTACCTCATCCCCCTGCTGCACCACGTGCGTCAATTCATGTGCTGTTAACTCATTATTCCCCGGCACCTTCTCCGCACCAAAATATACATCACTACCATAGGTAAAAGCTTGTGCCCCTAATTCCCGTGACATATGCACTGCTTCGCCATCGGTATGTACTTTTACATTACTAAAATCAACACCGAAGCGGGGTTCCATAAAGTTCCGCACGTTGTCCGCCAAGGGACTTCCTCCTCCCTTACTATTCAGCCGACTCTCAACATTACCCCCAGCATGGAAACTACCATCGGTAACACGTTGTAACACAGGCTTGGTTTGTACTTCCTCTTCTTCTGGTGAAATCTCTCTTTGGATAGATGCAGATATGGGTTTAGTTTGTAATTCTTCCTCCTCTGACATCGCTTCCCGTTGAATTGTGGCATTACCCAGAGGTTTGGTTTGCACCTCCTCTTCCTCTGGCATTTCCTGCCGTTGCACTAGGGGAGTTATCCCAGCAGCTAAAGGCTTGGCTTGCACTTCCTCTTCTTTTTGATCCTCCGATGCGATCGCTCGTTGCACGGCAGAATCTGGCATCGACATAACTTGAGAAGCCATATTATCGGCTTCTTGTTCGTATTTATCCCCTGGTGCGCCGACGGTTAGCTTGGTTTGGAGATTTGATAGATTTACCCTTGGAGTAACTATGGGGCGGTTGGTGTTATTAACTTTGAGGTGGTCTAAATGACTTGTATCTGTGCCGCGAAACTGTATTGGTTTGAGTGCAGCTTTTTCTACGGGTTCAACTGGCTTGGAGACACCCTGTGTCTTAAATAGGCTTTCTCGTGGTGCTTGGGCGGATGAACCCCAAGAGGATTTTTTTTGTACTTTCCGTTCCCAGGACATGTTTATTTTTTCCTTGGATGATTTTAATTTTCTAATGTTTCCGGAAATATTTGATTTTAGGCAAAATTAATAATGGAGAACGAACCGCAAAGGACGCAAAGAACACAAAGGTAAGAGGGTTGGGGAGGGTTTTTGCGTGAGTTCTGAAACTGCTTTCACTGTGTGGGACAAAAAATTGCAGCATTGCTCAAACCCATCCTCTCACCTCCGCATCGGTAAGCGTCCTCTCCAACTTCGTATATTCACTATGTGCCGCCACCTTAATATGTTTCATTCCCACTGCTTCCCCGGCATCGGCAGCGACAAAGGCTGCATTTAGGGCGATGTTACGAATATTACCGCCTGCTACATTTAATTTCGCTAGTTTAGTAAAATCCAATCCCTCTGTAGGGGTATTTTTTGGAAAAACCCGCCGCCAAATTTCTTCTCTTTGAGGAATATCGGGGAAGGCAAATTTAACTATAAACCGAATCCGTCGCAGAAAGGCGGTATCAATTGAATCTTTTAAGTTTGTTGTCAGGACGGCGAGTCCTTGGTATGTTTCCATACGCTGTAATAAGTAGCTGACCTCCATGTTCGCATAGCGATCGCGGCTGTCTTTGACTTCGCTACGTTTGCCAAATAAGGCATCGGCTTCATCAAATAATAAAATCGTTGCCCCGGCTTCTGCGGCATCAAAAACCCGTCGCAGATTTTTTTCTGTCTCGCCGATGTATTTACTGACGACGGCACTTAAATCGATTCGGTATAAATCTAACTGTAATTCCTGCGCTAATACTTCGGCGGACATGGTTTTACCTGTACCGCTGACTCCGGCAAATAATGCGCTGATTCCTAAACCTCGTTCCCCTTTGCCTGCAAATCCCCATTTTTCGTATACTTTCATTCGCTGTCGTACATGTGCCGCAACGCTTTGTAATGTTTGAATTTGCGATTCTGGTAAAACAATATCATCCCATGTTGCGGATGGTATAATTCGCTGCGCTAAATCGTCTAAACGCGGACGTGCTTGTGCGCGGCAGCTTTCCCAGAGGAGGGAGAGGGGGGAGTTAGGAGTTAAGAGTGAGGAGTTGGGAGTTGAAACGGGAGAGTTAGGAGTTAGGAGTGAGGAGTTAAGAGTTGAAAATGAGGAGCTATGGGAATTATCACTAGTAACTTTGCTTGCAAATGCTTTGTGAGATGCAGAAAAAATCTCTGGTGCGGTGAGATTAAATTGAGAGACTAAGGTATCAACCAAGATATTTAATTGTTCTCTCCTAACTCCCAACTCCTTACTCTCAACTTTTAACTCATCACTCCTAACTCCTAACTCCCCATCTAAGGCTTGTTTCCAAATTATCCGCTGTTCGTTGATGGTGGGTTTGTAAACGTCAAACGTGAGGATGGTTCGCTGCTTGGGTGATAGTCTATCTCTGGTTGTAATTATTAAGGGATTTTCTAATCGCTCAATGATTGATTTTACTGCATTATCGAGAGTGTGATCGCTACTATCAATTTCATCGCAATCGAGTAGTAGCGCTAAGTTATTTAAAGCTGCTTCGCGTTCCCACAGTTGTAAAAATTCGTGAAAATCTTGGTTGTTTTGGGGTAAGTTACAGGCGTTAATAATACATAAGTCGCATTCTATCAATTGACAAGCTGCTGCTGCCACTGTTCGCTTACTTGTAATTTCATCGCCGCATAACTGTATAACGGGATAATGCAATGGTGAATTGCCCCAGGTTGCTGCTACTTGTTCGGCTAGTTGTTGATGGGAATCTACTAGTTTTGTATTTACACCTTGGGAATTTTTTAGGGGTACTACAAATCGCAGTAATTTTTCATCTCCGTGCTGAATCCCCATTAGATAATGCAATATTCGCTCGTCGATTCGCAATGCTGAGGTTGTCAATGAATTTCCCTCTCCAACTTCAATCAAGTGCCACTTTCGTAATGGTGACATTGGTGACAATGCGCTCCAGTCGGGTGCGGGTAATGCTTTTAATGCCAAGTTAAAAGTCGGGAAATCCCTTCGAGAATCGTTGTTAGCTGTGGCACATAAATTTTCCCACTCTGCATCTAATGCCATTCCGCAACACATTACCAAGATATCGCGCTCGAAGTCGGAAAGTTGGAAGATGCGGCACAGGTTTGTTAGGGGAGTGGGGAAGGTGAAGCAAGAGATTATTTCCGCTTGTCCCTCTTGTCTATCCCTACTCCCCTCTCTCCCAATGTAATTTTCTAGACATTGACGTACTTTTGTTAAAACTGCGAAAAGGTCAGTTGCACTGACATCATGCTGATTGTTGATGGTAGCTGTCATCGAATTTCTACCGTTGGACGAATATATTCATCTGAATCACTGTCATACTCTAAAGGTGTTTCTGCTCCGTCGATTTGTACTCCTGCTCTTATGGTACTTAATTCTTGCGTTGATAGCGACGATAGATTGAATTGAATTTGTATATCATTTATTTATTGTTGAATAAGTGTTACTTGTGCTTCACCAATCTTGACTTTTAAATTTTAACTGCTCAAATGCATTTTAGAGTAGCAGTTATAGTTGCGAACGCTAAATAGTTGCTCATGCTGCTCGTCTCGCAAGCTAAGGTATAAAATCAAATACCGATAAAGTTCTGAAACTAACCGTGCAATCGCTACTTTCAATTAGGCAACTTGCAATGGCTTTGTAGAAAGCATTCTAGGTTCTAGTAATGGTTTATTCTCTTTGGTAAACATTTCCACTAAAGCCTCAAATATTTTGATCGTCTTGGGGTATGAGTATCATCGGATGCTGTTGGCGAAATATTTCTTAATACTTCTGTAGCCCCCTTCAGTTAAATATTTGACAACAATTACGAATTAGTAGCGCAAGGTTGAGAAGTGGTGTA